>NZ_JBFSUD010000002.1:0-149874 GCF_041467175.1 Vibrio sp. 10N.247.310.24 | reverse complement strand
GTGCGTAGTGACGTTCAGGAGTATCGTACTCAACGTGAGAAGTTGCGATTGTGATACCGCGCTCGCGCTCTTCTGGAGCGTTATCGATAGATGCGAAATCTTTAGCAACACCGCCGTACACTTTTGCAAGTGTAGTACAGATAGCAGCAGTTAGAGTTGTTTTACCGTGGTCAACGTGGCCGATAGTACCAACGTTTACGTGCGGTTTCGTACGTTCAAATTTTTCTTTAGACACAATCGTGTTCCTTCCTAGTTATGATTCGCCACGTTCATTATTGAGCGAGACGCGCCAGAAATTGCTATTTTATGCGCCAACTCTCGTTAGCGCAATATTTGGACGCATTGTTCTTTCAAAAAATGAAAAAAATGCGTCCCTTTTGTTTAACCACGCTCTGCAATGATTGCATTAGCAACATTTTTTGGCACTTCAGCGTACTCACTAAACTCCATAGAGTAAGAAGCACGACCTTGTGTCGCAGAACGTAAATCAGTTGCGTAACCGAACATGACAGACAACGGAACTTGTGCACGAATTATCTTCAGGCCAGCTGTCCCCTCGTCCATACCTTCGATGATGCCGCGACGACGGTTAATATCGCCAACAACGTCACCCATCCAGTCTTCTGGAGTAGTTACTTCAACTTTCATCATAGGCTCAAGCAAAACTGGTTGCGCTTCTAGTGCACCTGTTCTGAAAGCCATAGAGGCAGCGATTGTAAACGCCATCTCACTTGAATCTACTTCATGGTAAGAACCATCATATAGTGTAGCTTTGATATCCAAAACTGGATAGCCCGCTAATACACCATTGTTCATTTGCTCTTCAACGCCTTTAGCGACAGAGGTAATGAACTCTTTTGGCACGATACCATTGGCAATTTCATCTACGAAGACAAAGCCTTCACCGGCTTCTGATGGTTCCAGTTTCAGCCACACGTGACCGTACTGTCCTTTACCACCATGTTCGCGGATAAATTTACCTTCAGCTTTTGCTGTACCACGAATGGTTTCACGATAAGCAACTTGCGGATTACCAACGTTGCAGTTCACACTGAATTCACGCTTCATGCGGTCAACGATGATATCTAAGTGCAGTTCACCCATACCAGAGATTAGTGTCTGGCCAGTCTCGTCATCCGTTTCAACACGGAACGATGGATCTTCTGCCGCTAGCTTACCTAACGCGATAGTCATTTTATCTTGATCAGCTTGAGAGCGAGGCTCTACAACGATCTGAATAACTGGATCTGGGAATTCCATACGTTCAAGAACAATTTTATGGTTCTGATCACATAGAGTTTCACCAGTAGTAACATCTTTAAGGCCGATAATGGCTGCGATGTCACCTGCTCGTACTTCTTTTACTTCTTCACGCTTGTTTGAGTGCATTTGAACAATGCGCCCTAAACGTTCACGTTGTTTCTTCACAGAGTTGTAAGCTGTTTTACCGCTTTCAACAACACCAGAGTAAACACGGATGAAAGTTAAAGTACCAACAAATGGGTCTGTTGCAATTTTAAATGCTAGCGCTGAGAACGGTTCTTTGTCGTCTGCATGACGCTCTGCTTCGTTCTCGTCTTCATCGATACCTTTAATTGCAGGTACATCGACTGGAGAAGGAAGAAAATCAACAACTGCATCTAGAACAGCTTGTACACCTTTGTTTTTGAATGCACTACCACAAGTAGCAAGTACGATTTCATTATTAAGGGTACGAGTACGAAGACCTTGTTTGATTTCAGCTTCTGTTAGTTCACCTTCTTCAAGGTACTTATCCATCAGCTCTTCATTTGCTTCTGCAGCAGCTTCAACAAGTTCTGTACGATATTCTTCAGCCATTTCTTGCATGTCTGCAGGAATATCTTCGTACGTGAAAGTCATGCCTTGGTCAGCTTCATTCCAGTTAATCGCCTTCATCTTGATAAGATCGACAACGCCTTGGAAGTTTTCTTCAGCACCAATGTTCAGTTGAATTGGAACAGGAGTTGCGCCTAGGCGATCCTTGATCTGTTCAACTACACGCAAGAAGTCTGCGCCTGTACGGTCCATTTTATTAACGAAAACCATACGTGGAACTTGGTACTTATCAGCTTGACGCCATACAGTCTCTGACTGAGGTTCAACACCAGATGAGCCACAGAACACAACAACTGCACCATCAAGCACACGCAGAGAACGTTCTACTTCGATTGTGAAGTCAACGTGCCCCGGAGTGTCGATGATATTAATACGGTGGTCAGAGTACTGAGCTTCCATACCACGCCAAAACGTAGTAGTTGCTGCTGAAGTGATCGTAATACCGCGCTCTTGCTCTTGCTCCATCCAATCCATGGTTGCTGCACCATCGTGAACTTCGCCGATTTTGTGAGAAAGACCGGTATAGAACAGAATACGTTCACTTGTGGTTGTTTTACCTGCATCTACGTGAGCAACGATACCGATATTACGGTATTGCTCAATAGGAGTTTTACGAGCCACGGTTGAATCCTCTTATTAGAGACTTAGGGACTATTGCTATGTCTAGATTATGCGTTAAAAGCGATACTTCGCTAAAAAGTGCTTGCCCTAGAAATAGCAATAGTTCCTAGCATAAGCATAGGAACTAAAGAAGTGCTGCAAGGAAACTTGCAGCACTAAAAAGGTATTACCAGCGGTAATGTGCGAACGCTTTGTTTGCGTCAGCCATACGGTGAACGTCTTCACGTTTCTTAACCGAAGTACCTTTGTTCTCAGACGCGTCTAGCATTTCAGCAGCTAGGCGTTGAGCCATAGATTTTTCACCACGCTTACGCGCAGCTTCAACTACCCAACGCATAGCAAGAGCGTTACGGCGAACCGGACGAACTTCTACAGGTACTTGGTAAGTTGAACCACCCACACGGCGAGATTTAACTTCTACCGCTGGACGAACATTTTCAAGAGCTTCTTCAAATACAGCTAAGTGATCTTTACCAGATTTCTCAGCCATAACTTCTAGTGCAGTGTAAACAATCTTCTCTGCAGTAGATTTTTTTCCGTCAACCATAAGGATGTTAACGAATTTTGCCAGCAGCTCAGATTTGAACTTAGGATCTGGAAGGATCTTACGCTGGCCTATTACGCGACGACGTGGCATGGAATTTCTCCGTTGTCTTCTTCAGGTTTTTTCCAAAACTTTTCAGAATAATAAATAAATAGTGTTTGGCCTTACTTAACGCTTTCTTTTAAAAAAAAGACGCATTAAGACTTAGGACGTTTCACACCATACTTAGAACGACCTTTCTTACGGTCGTTAACGCCTGCACAGTCAAGTGCACCGCGAACAGTGTGGTAACGCACACCTGGTAAATCTTTAACACGACCACCACGGATAAGAACAACACTGTGTTCTTGAAGGTTATGACCTTCGCCGCCGATGTATGAAGTAACTTCAAAGCCGTTAGTTAGACGAACACGACATACTTTACGTAGTGCTGAGTTCGGTTTTTTTGGAGTAGTAGTATATACGCGAGTACATACACCACGTTTTTGTGGGCACGCTTCTAGTGCAGGCACGTTGCTTTTAACAACCTGCTTTACACGAGGAGTACGTACCAACTGGTTAATAGTTGCCATTAACTAGCTCCTGATTTACTTGAAAGTAAGCTTGATGAAAAATCTAGCCCTATTACACATAGTGTAAATAGGGACGCAAAATTCTATTCAGCAGTGGGATGTGTGTCAAGAAATATACAGATCTTTTTTAGCCGTCTAGAGCTCAGGATGGTCTTTTTTTAACCACACTGATAAAATGCAGCTACCAAGTGACTGATTTGTCGTTCAAAACAGTCAGTTTTACGAATCCATCGAAGTCCACTTGATCCAGGGTGCTTGAAGCAAGTTGTTGTAAACCTCGACTATAAAGATCTGTTTTTAATACCGACACATGTTTAACGGTGGAGATTTGATTGAATAACTCATGATTTGGAAGGCAAACATACACCGCATCTTCAACCAAAAGGATATGGTCCTTTTGTTGCGAGTACATCAATGCAAGCTTGAGTTTGTCTACTGATTTTACAATATGAAGCATAACGTTCCCTAGAAAGTCAGTATTTTTTGGCTCTGAGCTAACTTCTGCGTCAACTCATTCATTTCTAGCGCAGTCACATCGATCAGTAAGTTATCAGTCGAGAGACCAAACTGATTGAGGCTATGTTGACACACGTAAACCTGCTCGATGTCGTAGAGGTCCATAAGCTTGAATGCAGAAATATAGTCACGTGATAAGGATTCATCAGGCTGTTGCGCTTTGAGAAGCTGTGTAACGCCATCACCGACAAAGAATACGCTGATGTCTTCACTGTAAGCTGAAGCCGCTAACAATGCGTCTAGCCCTTCCCTACCTGCAGCCGTTGTATGAGGAAAGCTGTTAAATATAAATGCTAATGTGCTCAAAACTGGACAACCCTATCTTGCGTCAGAAGTGCTTCAGATAAACTCCCTAAGCCTGCTTGGGTAAACCCTGTCGCCAAGTTAGAGGCAATTAATTGATGTTGCGCCGCTTCTTCAGTGCTGATAACTCCACGCCTTAGCGCAGCAGCAACACATGTCTCTAGGCTAACATTGTGCTCGTCCGCCAGTTTTTGCCAAGCGGCAGCTAAGTCAAATTCATCATTAGCCGGCACAGTAATGCCAGAGCCATTACTGACGCCGTCTTGATAGAAGAACACACTGTGAAGTTTGTGGCCCTGTTTCAATAGAGCCACAGCAAACTGATAAGCACTTCTTGCGGATTGTGACCCGTAAACGGGTCCATTAACTAAGAGTGTATAGCTTAACAACCCTCTTCATCCTCTGTTTTACGTTGACGGATGTACAAGTACACTGTGTGCTTAGAGATATTCAATCGCTCAGCAACGCGGTTAATCGCGTCTTTGATGTCGAAAATACCTTTGTCGTATAGCTCCATCACGATTTGGCGATTTTTGGTGTTGTTCGATACAGATTTGTCTGCATTGATTTCTTCAATCGTGCGTTCAACCGTTTGATCGACAAGTTCTTCAACATCACTAGCAAAGTTAACAGATGACGCAGCTTCGTCCGCGTCTTGCGTAGGCATGAAAGATTGCAGCACTTGTGAGAATGGCGCATCTAAGTTCACGTTAATACACAGTAAGCCAATCACTCGGTCTTCACCATTGCGGATAGCAACCGTGATCGACTTCATTAGTACCCCGCCTTTAGCGCGAGTAAAATATGAACGAGAGAAGTTACGCTTAGAACCTTCAATATCTTTCAACATCTTCAATGCGAGATCAGTGATCGGCGAACCAACCTGACGACCTGTATTTTCGCCGTTGGCAATTTTAATCGCAGAAGTATTGAGGTCTTCTAAAGAGTGTAAAACGATTTCACAAAACGGACCGATAAGACTCGCAATACCGTCAACAACGGCCTCATAAGATCTTAGAATGATTTTATCGTGTTCACTGAATGGCATAACGTGGACTGATTCCATTTCAAGTAACACATCTGCATTGACTGTTTCTGTAGTAGTCACTTATTCCTTACCTTCGTGTGAAAAATCAACAAATTTATGTAAGTTTATCAGAAAATTTTAATTGCACACCTAGCTAACATTGCAACTAGTGATTTAGAACAAGTTTAAAAATCAAATACTCACCTTCAAATCATAAAAAAAGCCTAACTCAAAGTTAGGCTTTTTATTCAATCAACGTATTTTAGAATAAAACTTTTAGCTGATATTACTGAGCAGGAGCCGCTTCAGCGTTATCAATTTTAAGTAATTCAACTTCGAATACTAGCGTTGAGTTAGCAGGGATAGTCGGTGTGTCTTGCTCACCGTATGCTAGCTCTGGCGGGATAACGAACTTGTACTTAGAACCAACTTGCATCAGTTGTACGCCTTCAGTCCAGCCTGGGATTACGCGGTTTAGTGGGAATGTTGCTGGTTCGCCACGATCGTAAGAGCTGTCGAACTGAGTACCGTCGGTTAGCGTACCTTTGTAGTGTACTTGAACGGTATCAGTGTCTTTTGGAGAAGCACCTTCACCAGCCGTCATTACTTGGTAAAGTAGACCAGATTCAGTTTGCTTAACGCCTTCAGTTTTAGCGAACTCAGCACGGAAATCATCACCGGCTTTCTTCACTTCTGCAGATTTTTCTGCCGCTTGTGCTTGCATTGTTTCAGCAACACGCTTGTCTAGAGCTTCAAGAGCTGCGCGAGTTTCTTCTTCGTTAAGTGCTGTTTTCTCTGCGAATACGTCTTCGATACCTTGAAGAACCATATCTTTGTCTAGGTTAATGCCTAGCTCGCTTGGCTTATCAATGCTTGTGCTTAGGTAGTTCGCGAAAGATACACCGATTGCGTATGCCGCTTTGTCATCTTCTGTTTTAAAGTTTACTGCTGCAACTTTAGCTTCTTCTACCTGTGGAGCTTCTGCCTTTGGTTCTTCTTTCTGACAACCAACTGCTAGCATAACCGTTGCGGCAAGCAGTGATACTTTTAAAACTGATTTCATTGAATTCTCCAATTAATGGCCAAGCCATTGGTTATTGTGCACAAATCTAATGATTAGATTGGTGTGAATACGTTAGTTATAACAATATACTAGTCATATGTCTTTCGACACAAACCGGATTATTAGATGTGATGCGAATATTTTTCCACTCATTGCTATGTACGATTGTCATCACCTTGTTAAATGGTTGCTTTTTCTTTCAAGATGATGAGCAACGTTGGGAAATTGAACCCAATGGTGCCACCAGCTTTGCCCTAAGCAGAGATGGACGTTTCGCCCTGCTCTACTCTCAGCAAAAACAACTGTTACTCTGGGATCTTGCCCAGAACAAAGAACTGGCTCAGCTTGGTCCACAAGATCAATCCGAAAATCAAGTATCGCGTATTCGCATCTCTGACAATGGTCGCTTTGCCATTACCGCCAGTCAGATGAATTTCGCCGTTTGGGACTTATCTTGGACACAAGCTGAAGGGCTATGGTCGATTTCCGATGGCTTAATTCGCGATGTTGATATCTCTAGCAACGGTGAAAAAGTACTGCTGGGCCTATCTAATGGCAAAGCTATCTATGTGGACTTAGTCACCGGACGCCGTCTGGAGTTCCTCGCTCACCGAGAAAAAGTTAATTCCGTCTCCCTATCTTCGAATGGGCGCTACGCATTATCAGGCGGTAACGACTATAAAGCTTACCTTTGGGATACCGAATCAGGCTTGGTATTGCGTACATTCGAGCACGAACAAAGAGTCGTACGAGTTGCCTTACAACGAGATGGAGAGCTAGCTTTTACCTCCGATGGAGGGAATCAAGCGATGATCTGGGATCTTGAGACAGGTGAACCTCAAGCTCAATTGCAGAGCTGGTCTCGACAGCTAATTTTCTCCAGTGCTCGCTTTTCTGATGACGGCAGTATGTTGGTAACAGGTACGCCATCTAGCCAAGTGAGCGTGTGGAGTACTCAAGATGGTAAACGCATTTCTCGCCACGACGCCGAGCCATTAAAAGATGCTCGCCCTCCTCGTGCGGTAGTGTATGATGCAGCCTTTGATGATAAGAACCGTGTGATATCGGGCACCTCTGCGGGCATTGCCCAAGCTTGGAATGTGGATTAAGAACGATGACAGAAAAGCGAGTTGAACAATTAGAAAGCCGCGTGAATGACCTAGAATGTCAGTTGGCTTTCCAAGAGCAAACCATTGAAGAACTTAATGAAGCGCTTAGCCAACAACAGATGTTGATCACGAGAATGCAAGACCAGATGAAGTTCGTGGTTGGCAAAGTAAAAAATATGGATGGCTCAAACCTCGCTGACGCATCAGAAGAGACGCCACCCCCACACTATTAAGTGCGGTTTAAAGATAACGAATTAATTCTAGCGACGCATATCGTTAGTTTCTCGTCCTCAATGTGTAAACACATGTCAGGACGGGACATAGAGAACCAAAAGGGCGACAGATACTTATCTGTCGCCCTTTTGGTTGTTTAATCTGCGCTAATTCAACTAAAGTCAGTTAAGGCAATACAAACTTAGTCATCGGCATAAATTTTCACTTCCACGCAGCCATTAGTATCAACACTCGCACGGTACATTCCTGAACTGTTCATACCGAAATGAATATCACCCTGTCCATCGATAGCAATCAAGCCACCTTCACCACCCATGGTTTTCAATTCACCTTGAATTATCGTTTCACAAGCCGTATGCACATCTTCCTTGAGATAACGCATTCGTGCCGCCACATCACTGGCAACCATTTTACGTAGAAAGAACTCGCCCATTCCTGTCGTTGATACGGCCACGTTGCCATTTTCAGCAACAGTGCCTGCACCTATGATTGGAGAATCTCCCACACGACCGTATTTTTTATTGGTTACGCCACCGGTACTGGTTGCTGCCGCTAAGTTACCGGCCTGGTCTAATGCTACTGCGCCAACCGTGCCGTACTTCTTATCATCTGGATATTTTTGGGCTTGTTGTTCATCATATTTCGATTCAGACAGCGCAAAGATGCCTTTCTCTTTCATCGATTGAAGTTGGTCATAACGACGCTCAGTAAAGAAGTAATCTTGCTCGGTGAAGGTATACTCATGCTCAAACGCAAACTTCTCTGCGCCTTCACCAATCAACAGCACATGATCGCTTTTAAGCATCACATCACGCGCCAGCTCAATGGGGTTTTTGATATGGCGGACACCGGCAATAGCACCCGCATCCATTTCGCGACCGTGCATCACAGAAGCATCCATCTCAACAAATTCATCATGAGTCAGAACCGAACCTTTACCGGCATTAAAGTGTGGGCTGTCTTCCATCACTTTAACCGATGCTACCACCGCATCCAGCGCATCACCACCTGATTGCAGTACTTGATAACCAGCCAAAACCGACTTCTCCAAAGCCTCGGTAATACCCGTTTTTAATTCATCGCTCATTTGCTCTCGTAAGATGGTGCCTGCACCACCATGAATGGCAATTGAAAAAGGCTGTGACATACAAACTCTCCACTGACGTCGACTTATAATGTTGTGCTATCAATACCACATCCATGGTTTGATGTCTGATAGCGAAAACCAAACTATTTACGAACGCTTAGATTTGCGGACACTAAGATTTGCAGACAATTAGTTTGGTAGACGGAAAGCCAGCTCAAAAAGCTAGCACCCTAAACGAAAAAAACCTCCACAAGGGAGGCTTTCAATATTCTTAAACTAAACCGTTAGTGAGAACCACAGCTACCGCCGCCGCAGCAGCCGTCTTTTTTCTCTTCAGCATGGTCATGGCCTTCGCCACCACAGCAACCACCTTCGTGATCATGATCGTGGTCGTGACCGCCACAGCCGCCTTCTTGGTGTACGTGACCGTGTTGAACTTCTTCTTCAGTCGCTTCACGAACCGCTACAACTTCAACGTCAAACGTTAGAGTTTGGCCAGCTAGCATGTGGTTACCGTCAACAACAACTTCGTCGCCATCTACTTCAGTAACTTCAACTGGGATTGGACCTTGGTCAGTATCCGCTAGGAAACGCATGCCAACTTCGATTTGCTCAACACCTTGGAATACGTCTGCAGGAACACGTTGAACTAGGTCATCGTTGTGCTCGCCGTAAGCGTCTTCTGGAGTAACAGTTGCTGAGAACTTGTCGCCAGCGACTTTGCCTTCAAGCTCTTTTTCAAGACCTGTAATTAGGTTGTTGTGACCGTGAAGGTAATCTAGTGGAGCTTCTGCAGTTGATTGGTCAACTACTACGCCATCTTCAAGTTTCACTTGATATGCAACACTAACTACTACGTTCTTTTCAATTTTCATGAGAGCTCCAAGGAGGTTTGGACTAAGCTCGAACAGTTGAGCTTAGGAAAAATTCTGTACCCGGATATTATGGGGATCAATTGACGAAACTCAATCATTCTGGCTTAAAAATACCGATCATTTCTTGATTTGCGTGTTCAGATTTCTCTACAGTTTTCGGTTTACGCTGCTCGGTGAAGTCACAATCGACGCATTCCACCAGCTCGATATTATTTTCAACCCACCAGCGGAGTGTGTCTTGAGTACTACAGCTTGGGCAGCTCGCCCCAGCGATAAAGCGTTTTTTCTGTTTCACGTTCATATCCTTTACTACTCTGGATTCGCAGTTCTTCTATTCGTCTCTGAGTTAAAGGCTCTGTAGAGACCGCGTTTATTATTAGGGTGTATTGTTGTTAGTTATAAAATCTTGGTTATAAGTTCTGAAGAGCAATTCACTCCAGACTATTGCCAATAATTTCGAGATTGGTGATCGTTTTCCATCTCGTGTCCAAAAATCTCTTCAAGCTCTTTACGAGCCTCTTTCGCTCTTTGGGCTAACTCGGCATCTTCGTTATGCTGAGGCAGCAACTCTTTCAGCATACCATTATCCAGTTTCCTAAAGTGTGCTTCTGCTCGCTTCGCTTTATATGGATGCATGCCAAGTTCAGTCAATGTTTGACGACCTAAATCCAGAGCCCCAAGGAAGGTTTCACGCGAGTAGTTGCTCACACCGTGGTTAAGTAATTGATACGCTTCAACACGGCTTCGAGCGCGCGCTAAAATCTTTAACTGTGGGAAATGCTGCTTACACAAGTCGACAGTTTTCATGATTTCGTCTGGAGAGTCGGTACACAACACGATCGCTTCCGCTTTATCAGCTCCGGCTGCGCGTAATAATTCAAGATGAGTCGAGTCACCGTAGAACACCTTGTAGCCGAACTTTCTAAGGATGTGTATTTGGCTGGCATCACTTTCAAGGACGGTGATACGAATCTTATTAGCGTACATCAAGCGACCAATGATCTGACCGAAACGACCAAAGCCTGCAATGATCACTCGAGGGCTACGATCAACCACATCCGAAGACATGGCGCTTTCACTGATTTGATTGAGTTGACGAGCAAAGAATCGGTCTTGCAGCTTAAGCATCAATGGCGTGGTCACCATAGAAAGGCTCACAACAACCAGTAAGAACGACACTTGGTCGCCACTTAAGATGCCTTGTGCACTCGCAGCGGTAAAAATTACGAAGGCAAACTCACCACCTTGGCTGAGAATCATCGCCATTCGGCTGCGCGCTTTAGCTTGAGTGCCGAAGATACGAGCCAGCGCATACAGCACCAAACCTTTCAATACGACCAGAGACGACACCGCAATCAATATTGCGAATGGGCTTTCTGCCAGTAAACCTAAGTTCACCGCCATACCAACCGAAATAAAGAACAAGCCAAGCAGTAACCCTTTGAATGGGTCAATCGCGATTTCAAGCTCGTGTCGATATTCACTTTCAGCCAGAAGTACGCCCGCCAAGAAAGTACCTAATGCCATCGACAAACCAATCTGCTGCATGATGACGGCAATACCAATCACCAATAACAGCGCCGCGACCGTGAACAACTCACGCACACCGCTCATGACTACATATCGGAACAGAGGTCTCAACAAGAAGTGACCACCGACAAGTAAGCCAATTACACCACCTAGCATCCACAGCATATCAGCCCAGCTGCCGCCCGTATTACCCGCAAGCAGAGGCAGCATCGCCAACATAGGGATAACGGCTATATCTTGGAAAAGTAATACCGCAAAGCCTGACTGCCCTGCTTCTTTGCCACCAAGCTCTCGCTCTTCAATAACACGCAACGCAATAGCGGTCGAAGACAAAGCTAAACCCATGCCGATGACCAAGCTAGTTTGCCAAGTTAAACCAAACATACACGCGATGGCGGTAATAATCAGAGTGGTGATCAGCACTTGCGCGCCACCGAGTCCTAGAATGGGGGCTCGCATCTGCCACAGTTTTTTCGGATTAAGTTCGAGACCAATCAAGAAGAGCAGCAGTACCACCCCGAATTCGGAGAAGTGTAGAATCGCCTCTACATCACTGATTAAACCAAGCCCCCATGGGCCAATCGCCACGCCAGCTAATAGATAGCCGAGTACTGAACCTAAGCCAGCTCGCTGAGCGATAGGAACCGCAACCACAGCAGCCGCTAAAAATATAACGCTACTTTGTAGAAAATCATTAGTCAGAGCCATCATTCGCTCCTATATCTTGTAGCGGGTCTCGCAACCAATTTCGATACGCTTCTGCGTGTTGGTAAAGCGTCATATCCGAAACATTTCTCGCCCAGTGTAAAACTAAGGGGGATATCCAGTGCATCTGACACAAAGCAGCGGTTAGCTCGAATGGTTGCAAGATCTCTTGTAATGGATATTTATTATAGCCTGCGGCGCCAAACGCCTCTTCTTTACCACCGGTAGTAATAACGCTGCGCCAGTGTTTGCCTTTAAGCGCACTCTGCTCACCGAATGCAAATCCTTTGCCTAACACACGATCAAACCACTCCTTCAATAACGAAGGACAGGAATACATAAACAGAGGATGTTGGAACACAATCACATCGTACTCTAGGAGTAAATCATGCTCATAAGGCACATCGATAAAGAAGTCTGGGTAGATGGCGTAGAGATCGTGAATTTTGACATGACCGAGCGACTCGACCTTTTTAACCATCATTTGATTAGCAATAGAGGTGTGCGGCTCTGGGTGTGCGTAGATTATTAACACCTTTGGCACGGCTTTGTCTGTCGAGGGAGTATTACTCATTCCTTTGAAACATTCCTTTGAGGGCTAAACGGTGGCAAGGCCACAAGAATTTAAGCAAAAGTTATTAATATGTTATTGGCATCATAACGCAAATTGCATTGTGATCGACTTTTATCTGGTTTCAGCCTACTATGCAGGCGTCTGTTCACCTCTAATTTCTATGCTATTTCAATTATGATTACTTTCTCTGATATTCAATTGCTCCGCGGTGGTAAGCCACTCCTCGACCAAGCATCTGCGACTTTTCATCCTGGCGACAAGATCGGTTTGGTTGGTAAAAACGGCTGTGGTAAATCTACGCTGTTCGCCCTAATTAAGGACGAACTGTCTATTGATGCAGGCTCATTCAGTAAACCAGCCCATTGGGAAATGGCTTGGGTTGCTCAAGAAACACCTGCATTAGAAAGAACAGCAATTGAATACGTGATTGATGGCGACCGTGAATACCGTGGCCTTGAAGATCAACTTGAGAAAGCCGAACAAGCCGACAACGGCACATTAGTCGCAGAGATCCATGGCAAGATTGAAACCATTGGTGGTTATAGCATCAAAGCACGCGCGGCTGAGCTGTTAGACGGCCTGGGCTTTCGCCAAGAACAAATGACATGGAACCTGACTCAATTTTCAGGGGGTTGGCGTATGCGTTTAAACCTAGCGCAAGCCCTACTGTGTCGCAGTGACCTACTGTTACTCGATGAGCCAACCAACCACTTGGATTTAGACGCTGTAATGTGGCTAGAACGCTGGTTACAAAACTACCCAGGCACACTCGTTCTTATCTCACACGATAGGGACTTCTTGGATCCTATCGTCAACCGCATCGTGCATGTTGAAAATCAACTGCTCAATGAATACACCGGTAACTACTCGTCGTTCGAAACCCAACGAGCGCAAAAGCTAATTCTGCAACAAGCTATGTACCAAAAGCAGCAGAAACAAATGTCGCACATGCAGAGCTACATTGACCGTTTCCGTTACAAAGCTTCAAAAGCTCGCCAAGCGCAAAGCCGTATTAAAGCGCTAGAGAAAATGGAACAAGTACTGCCCGCTCAGTTTGATAACCCTTTCAGCTTTGAATTTAGAGAACCAGACGCACTACCAAACCCAATCATGATGATGGACGAGGTATCGGCGGGTTACGACGACAACCTGATTCTAGAGAAGATTCGCCTAAACCTAGTACCGGGCAGCCGTATTGGTTTGCTTGGTCGAAATGGTGCAGGTAAATCGACGCTGATTAAGCTACTTTCAGGCGAACTGAAACAGCAAGGTGGCGAGCTAAGCTATTCGCAAGGCGTTAAAATGGGTTACTTTGCCCAACATCAATTAGAGACGCTGCACCCGGAAGAGACACCACTTCAGCACATGATGCAGATTGCGCCAAAACACACCGAGCAACAACTGCGTGACTACCTAGGTAGCTTTGGCTTCCAAGGTGAAAAAGCACTCGATAAAGTGGCACCGTTTTCCGGTGGTGAAAAAGCGCGTTTAGTTTTGGCGCTACTGGTATGGCAAAAACCGAACCTGTTGCTACTCGATGAACCAACCAACCACTTGGATCTCGATATGCGTCAGGCACTAACGTTTGCATTGCAGACGTTTGAAGGCGCGATGGTTATCGTATCGCACGACCGCTACCTACTTCGTGCCACTACTGATGATTTGTACCTTGTACACGACCGTCAAGTTGCACCGTTTGATGGTGACCTTAGCGATTACTACAAGTGGCTAACCGAACAACAGAAAGTTGAGCGCAAAGAAGCACAAGCATTGGCACCAGCAAAAGATGGCGCCAACAGTGCAGCAGCAAAAAAAGATCAGAAACGTAAAGAGGCAGAGTTCCGTAAACTGACGGCACCCATTCGTAAAAAGCTGACTCAATTTGAAAAGCAGATGGATAAATTAACGTTGGCTCTTGAAGAAGCCGAGCAAGAATTATCCGACACTTCACTGTATGAAGCTGAAAATAAGGCTAAACTGAATAAAGTACTCGCTCTACAAGCGAGCAGTAAGTCACAGCTAGAAGAAGTTGAAATGGATTGGATGTCCACTCAAGAAGAGCTTGAGCAGATGGAACTGGATATGGATAGCTTATGAGCCCAGAGCACGCACCAATATCACTAACACTGGAACGACTATGGCAATTTAGCCTTCAGTATTACAGTGTGCGCGGTGTTAAGGATGCGTGCTTAGCTTTGCAAAACCAATTCCATGGCAACGTCAATCTACTGCTGCTTCTCAAATGGCTTGATGAGCAGCAACTCTCTTTTGCTGAGGAAGAGTGGCACAAGGTGCAACAATGCTTAAGCCGCTCTGAAACCTTGCTTCATAGTTATCGAGAGCTGCGTAAACACCTCAAAGCACACGTTGTCGATTCACTCTACCGTGAAGCCTTACAATTTGAGCTGCAGCTTGAAAAGCAACAACAGTCCGACCTCGTCGACTGCATTAAGTCTCTTCAACTTACAGCGAACCAACAATCACCGCTCGCTTTACAGTACTGTCGTTTATTAGGGGCGGAAAATCTCTACGACGCTTTTTCTGAACCAGCACCACAGCCCTAACGCATTTCCTTTTCCTTTTATTCAATCAAGCTCCAAGCTTAACTGCGCTCGCTCGTTACCATGATCGCATGCTGACTAAAACACATTTGGGGGGAGTCTTTAATACGCCCAACCTTGATATTATTCAACCAGTTACCCATCACCTGTTTTGGTCGATCATATCAGTGAAACCCTTGCGCTTATGCTAAGAATCAACCAAGCTCAAATAAAAACGTGGGCGTTTCGCTAAAAGCTCAACACTTTATCAAAGCCCATAAAAGAAGCATGGACTGTTTTTATGACAATATTTACCGCTGCCGCTGGCCTATCGAATCCACATTTACAAACCTTAGTGCCAAGATTTATTAGAAAGCAGGCGTTGTTTGCTCCTCAATGGCAGACCTTAGAAACTCCCGACGGCGATTTCCTAGACCTTGCATGGAGTGAATCGCCAGACGGTGACACACCAAGCAATGATGATAAAAGTAACAAGCCAATATTCGTTCTATTCCACGGATTAGAAGGGAGCTTTGAGAGCCCTTACGCCAACGGGCTGATGAATGCATTTGCTAAAGATGGTTGGCTATCAGTGATGATGCACTTTAGAGGTTGCAGCGGAAAACCAAATCGCTTGGCTCGTGCATACCATTCAGGTGAAGTCGAAGATGCGCGCTTTTTCCTAAGGCATCTGCACGCGCAGTTCCCCAACAACCCCAAAGTTGCAGTTGGTATCTCTTTGGGGGGTAACATGCTGGCGAATTATTTGGCTGAGTATGCAGACGACCCATTGCTGTCGGCGGCGACCATAGTATCTGCTCCATTTGACTTGGCTTGTTGTTCTAGTCGCATTGAGCAGGGCTTCTCCAAGCTCTATAAGAAGTATCTACTCAACTCTCTAAAATCAAACGCCTTGAAAAAAGTTAACCTGCTACAGGAAAAGCTGGGGGTCACAGCGGAAACCATTAAGAAGATCACCAAACTGTATGAGTTTGATGAACAAATCACGGCGCCTCTGCATGGGTTCAAAAATGCCCAAGATTATTATGCGCAATGCTCCGCACTGCCTAAACTCAAGAAGATCAAACTACCAACTCAGATCATTCATGCCAAGGACGATCCTTTCATGACCGATGATGTGATTCCAAAGTTCGTTCTGCCTGATAACATCGATTATCGACTGTTTCAAAAAGGCGGTCATGTGGGGTTCATTACCGGCAGCACACTCAAGCCAAGATTTTGGTTAGAAGAAGCATTACCCGCCTACTATGAAAGTCTACAAGATTCGGCATAATGACGAGCCTTAGTAAATAGCAGTAAA
Source organism: Vibrio sp. 10N.247.310.24 (assembly GCF_041467175.1). Taxonomy (NCBI): domain Bacteria; kingdom Pseudomonadati; phylum Pseudomonadota; class Gammaproteobacteria; order Vibrionales; family Vibrionaceae; genus Vibrio; species Vibrio sp. 10N.247.310.24. The sequence goes on along the minus strand of NZ_JBFSUD010000002.1, from coordinate 133,396 downwards.
AATATTACTAAGCTCACTCATTTCTACAACAATAAACCTATCCATGAACATAAAAGAGAGAAGTATTTATGATCATTCCGTGGCAAGACATTGCGCCAGAGACACTGGAAAACCTCATCAAAGAATTCGTACTGCGTGAAGGTACAGACTATGGTGACGTAGAAGTTTCACTGCAAAACAAAATTGACCAAGTGAAACATCAATTAGCCTCAGGAGAAGTGAGTATCGTGTTTTCTGAACTGCATGAAACCGTTGATATTCAAGTCACAAAACGCTTCTAAGCTGCGCTCATAAAGGAGCCGTGTTATAGTGGTAAACGATTGCTAACAAGTAAGTTACTCAAAAGACAAGGGTTGTCATGTCCGCTAAACATCCAATTATTGCGGTGACAGGTTCATCTGGAGCCGGCACCACCACTACCTCAGAAGCCTTCCGAAAAATGTTCAATATGATGGACGTGAAGGCAGCTTGGGTTGAAGGGGATAGTTTCCATCGCTTCACTCGACCAGAGATGGATGTCGAGATCCGTAAGGCGCGCGAGCAAGGTAAGCACATCAGCTACTTTGGTCCACAAGCTAACGATTTTGGTGCATTAGAAGATTTCTTCCGTCAATACGGCAATGAAGGCACGGGAAAAGTCCGTAGCTATCTGCATACCTTCGATGAAGCCGTGCCTTACAATCAAATGCCCGGCACCTTTACGCCATGGCAAGAGATCCCTGAAAACTCGGATGTGATGTTCTACGAAGGTCTTCACGGTGGCGTAGTCGATGGTGACATCAATGTTTCTCAACACGTCGATCTGCTTATCGGCATGGTACCTATCGTAAACTTGGAGTGGATCCAGAAATTCGTTCGTGACACACGCGATCGTGGTCACTCTCGCGAAGCGGTGATGGATTCTATTGTTCGCTCAATGGATGATTACCTTAACTACATTACCCCGCAGTTTTCGCGTACTCATATCAACTTTCAGCGTGTCCCTACCGTAGATACATCAAATCCACTGAATGCAAAAGGGATCCCAAGTTTAGACGAAAGCTTCGTGGTTATACGTTTGCGCGGCATCAAAAACGTCGATTTCCCTTACCTGTTGGCTATGATTGATGGCTCATTTATGTCACGTCATAACACGCTTGTGGTGCCAGGAGGCAAGATGAGTTTTGCTATGGAGCTCATTGTAAGGCCGATCCTGCAACAACTTATAGAAACCGGGAAAATAGGCTAACAAAACAACATTCTGGTTGATTACTTTTCATACCGTGATCATGTGCACAATTTTGCGTAAAAAATCGTAGCTTGGTCACGATTAAAATCAAGAAATAGTACCTGAAAAAGGATACTATTCTTAAACGAAACACAAGATAGCTTGCAGCACTCAACGAGTGCTCTTATCCTAGCTAGGTCAATTCAGGCTTAGCTAAAATATGGAAAGCGGCAAGCATACCCTGCAGAGGAAGTAAGATATTATGGTTCTAGGTAAACCCCAAACCGATCCAACATTAGAGTGGTTCCTTTCACACTGTCATATTCATAAGTACCCTTCAAAAAGCACTTTGATTCATGCTGGTGAAAAGGCAGAAACCTTGTACTACATCGTTAAAGGTTCTGTGGCAGTTCTTATCAAAGACGAAGAAGGTAAGGAAATGATTCTTTCTTACCTAAACCAAGGCGACTTCATCGGTGAGCTTGGCTTGTTCGAAGAAGACCAAGAGCGTACTGCATGGGTTCGTGCAAAATCTCCTTGTGAAGTGGCTGAGATTTCTTTCAAGAAATTCCGTCAACTTATCCAAGTGAACCCAGATATTCTAATGCGTCTTTCAGCGCAAATGGCAAACCGTCTACAAGTAACTAGCCAAAAGGTTGGTGACTTAGCGTTCCTTGACGTAACAGGTCGTATCGCTCAAACGCTACTAAACCTAGCAAAACAGCCAGATGCAATGACTCACCCTGACGGCATGCAAATCAAGATCACTCGTCAAGAGATTGGCCAGATTGTTGGTTGTTCTCGTGAGACCGTAGGTCGTATCTTGAAGATGCTAGAAGAGCAGAACCTAATTTCTGCACACGGTAAGACTATCGTGGTATACGGCACTCGTTAATCTCGATTAACTGAGCCAAAAATTTGAAAGCCACCAAATGCGAATTTGGTGGCTTTTTTGTTTTCTAAATATCTAGAGAACAGATGCGGGAAGCAAAGTTAGAAATCGGACTTCACTATTCTAAAGTATCTCGAAGCGAAGCGTACCCGCACCTCTAGGGCAAAGCCCGTGCTCGTATCTTTCTTTAACCGTTGGTGCTTTCAAAGATCTTGTCAGCTGATGCCGCAACAAATCCGGTATAAAGCTCACCATTGGCCACCGCATAACGCTTAGCAAACTCATAGAAGCCTCCAGGAATCATCTCATTGCCTTCAACAAATGAAACTGGGACTTTGTCTGCCATGGTTGATGATTGCTCTAATAAGACCTCTGGAGAGCCTTTCACCTCACCACCTGACGCATTGATAGTGAATCCCGACTCATTCAGATAGTCATTCACGGCCTGCACTTCATGGAACTTATTTAACTGGTTCACACTCACCGTAAAGTGGTTTGCACCGTAGCCATGAGCTGCGAGCCAAGAAGCATATTCACTCTCTTTTGCTAGTACTTGGAAATCTGCGAAATTCAAATCCCAAAGACGACCACCAAACAAGAATTCATGACCTTGAAGCTTACTTGCGTCAACTTGCTCAACCAACTTAGCAACGATCTGTTGCAGGTCACTTGAACACTCTTCTACCTTCAACTCACTAATGAACACTTTTGGTTGGTTTGGATCTGGGTGCTCGTAGTGCTTAGCCACTAGCTTCTTGCTCTCAAATAAGTAATCGCCACACGCCTTGTAACCTAATTCAAGGAAAGGTTTAGCCAATGTTTCAATACCTAGCGGTGCAACATTGAAAGTACGCAGTGCAATGTGATCATTAATCAGAGCTTCATCTTCTTTCAGCAAGTGATGCACTTTCTCAGCCGATGGACAAAGCCTGTGAATGTAATCATTCCATAGTGATTTAAAGAGTAGATCGGGCGTCATGGTGACTCCTTGTCAGAGGTTCTAGCAAGCTAGTAATTTGGATTAGAAAGGGAGAGGCTGGACATAGAGTCAGCAGCCATCAGCCTGTGACATACTTGTTCTATTATTATCTACCGCCCAATCTAGGTGTCGGACGTGGTGGAACAGGGAAGCGATAACACCACCTCCCTATTTCAAGCTTAACGAATGAGCCTAAAACTACAGCTCAATACCTGGGCTAAATGTCGCTGGCAGTTGAGTTTCGCCACCTTCCATTGAAGCCATAGGGTAAGCACAATAGTCCGCTGCATAGTAAGCACTTGGGCGTAGGTTGCCCGAAGCACCCGGGCCACCAAATGGTGCATCACCACTTGCGCCTGTTAGCTGACGGTTACGGTTAACAATACCCGCACGGATATGATCAACGAAGTATTCCCATTCAGAATCATCTGTTGATACAAGACCCGCAGACAAACCAAAACGAGTGTCGTTAGCTAGCTCAACCGCTTGCTCGAGCGATTGGTAACGAACCACTTGCAGCAATGGACCGAAGTACTCTTCATCTGGCAACTCAGCAATGTTGGTTGCATCGATAATCCCCGGAGAAACAAACGCCGCTTCGCCCGCTTTTGCTTCAACTAGGCTTACACCACCGAGTGATTGCAGATTAGCTTGCGCGTCCAGAATGAACTTAGCCGCAGCTTCGGAGATTTGTGGTCCCATGAAAGGTGCAGGTTCAGCGAATGGCTGATCAACACGAATCTTCAAGGTAGCCGCAACGAGCTTATCGAGCAGTTGATCACCCTTCTCGCCAACAGGAACATACAAACGACGCGCACATGTACAACGTTGACCAGCACTGATGAAAGCCGATTGGATAATGGTATAAACCGTCGCGTCAGCATCACCAAATTGGTCACTGATCACCATCGGGTTGTTGCCACCCATCTCTAGCGCCAGCATCTTGCCCGGTTGACCTGCGAATTGACGGTGAAGGATATGACCGGTATTAGCACTGCCCGTGAATAGCACGCCATCAAGACCTTTAGCATCGGCTAGTGCGATACCTGTCTCTTTAGCGCCTTGCACTAGGTTGATCACGCCAGCAGGAAGGCCAGCTTCTTGCCATAGCTTCATCGCAAACTCACCAGTCCAAGGTGTCTGCTCTGACGGCTTAAATACCACGGTATTACCCGATAGCAGTGCTGGAACAATATGACCATTAGGCAGATGACCTGGGAAGTTGTAAGGGCCAAATACCGCCATAACGCCTAATGGACGATGACGCAGTACGATTTGGTTACCTGCCGCTTCACGTGAAGCTTCACCAGTACGTTCGTGATATGCACGAATAGAGATAGCGATCTTGCCCGCCATCGCGCCCGCTTCAGTACGAGTTTCCCAAATCGGTTTACCCGTCTCTTTTGCAATAATCTGTGCTATCTCTTCGCTGTTCTCTTTTACTTTCTCAGCAAAGTTCAACACGATGGCTTCACGCTCTGCAAAGCTCAGTTTCTTCCAAACTAAGAACGCATCACGAGCCGCTGCTACTGCAGATTCAACCTGCGCTGGTGTTGCACTATCGCCTTGCCACACGACTTCATTGTTGTATGGGCTTACTGATGTCATGGCGTCGCCTTGACCTGCCACCCACTGTCCTGCTATCCACTGAGTCATACTTCTATCCTTAAAATCTTCGACAGATAATCGCCGCTCTTATTGAGCCAACATGCGAACGAATTCGCCTTCTTTTACTTCAAGAGCGCTTGCTACTTCAGATGATAAAATCACTGTGTCGCTTGCTTGGTCATACGCGCCTTTCGCGGCTACTGCGCGGAAGTTCTCAAATGAGGTATTACCAATTAGGAAGTCTTTAGAGCTGGAGTGCTCTGCAATTTTCACCTGAGCTCGAATCGCATGACGCACTGATTCAATATTTCTTAGATCACACTCAACCGTTGGGCCTGCATCAAAGATGTCAACATAACCACGGTTAGTGAAACCTTCACGTTCCAACAACTTAAGTGCTGGGCGTGTATTATCATGTACCTCTCCAATCACCGCCTGAGCTTCTTTGCTCAGTAGGTTCACGTAGATAGGCAGCTTTGGCATTAGGTCAGCAATGAAGCCTTTCTTACCGATACCAGTTAGGTAATCTGCAAGCGTGAAATCAATTGAGAAGAAGTGCTCTTGCAGCCATTGCCAGAAAGGTGAGTTACCTTCCGCATCCGATACACCACGCATCTCAGCAAAAATCGTTTTCGAGAAACGCTCTGGGTGTTCAGACATGATTAGGAAGCGACACTTCGACATCAAACGACCATTCAATCCACCACGGAAAGTTGGACGCAAGAACAGTGTGCAGATCTCACTGCATCCGGTGTAGTTATTACCGAAAGTCAGTAGCTTCACGACGTTATTCACGCCAAGCTTTTGCGATGAGTGCACCACTTTGCTGATGTGGTAAGAGTAAAACGGAACATCCCAGCCAATTGAGGCTTCGATACCTGTGGTACCTGCGACTTCTCCGGTTTCGGTATCAAAGCCAACCATTAGGTAGCCTTCATCACCAGGTTCAGTCACGTCTTGTTTAGCAAAGCTGTATTCAGAGTGAGTAATACGGTTGGTTAACAGTTCTTCGTTAACCGGAAGAGATGTGAATCCGTGACCAGATTCAACCGCGCAGGTATGCAACGCATCGTAATCAGATAATTTTATTGGGCGAACAACTAGCATCAATATTCCCTCCAGATGCAAAACAGGCCCAAAACGAGAATCTTGGGCCTTTAGCAGTACGTCATGGGATCGCTCTAATGGCGATCATTCCTATGACGCCGCTCAGGCTAAACTAGCGTAGCGATGGCTTTGTCTAGTTTTGATAAACCTTCTTCAATTTCTTGTGTAGTGATAACCAGTGATGGTGTGAAACGAACCACGTTTGCACCCGCAACCAGTACCATCAAGCCTTGTTCACCTGCTGCTACTAGTACATCACGAGCACGACCTTGCCATGCTTCATTAAGCGCAGCGCCTAGCAATAGGCCTTTACCGCGAACTTCACTGAATATTTGGTATTTGTCGTTAATCTTAGCTAAACCATCACGGAATAGTGCTTCGCGTTCTTTCACGCCAGCCAACGTTTCAGGTTGGCTTACTACGTCAACAACGGCTTCAGCAACGGCACACGCCAGTGGGTTACCACCGTAAGTCGAACCGTGCGTACCCACTTTTAGGTGTGTTGCAAGTTCAGACGTTGTTAGCATTGCGCCGATCGGGAAACCACCACCTAGTGATTTCGCAGTGCTTAGGATATCAGGTGTTACACCTAGGCCTTGGTAAGCGTAAAAGTTACCCGTACGGCCATTACCTGTTTGCACTTCATCAAAGATAAGCAGCGCATTGTGTTTGTCACAAAGTTCACGAACCGTGTTCACGAACTCAGATGTTGGAGAGATGATACCGCCCTCGCCTTGCAAAGGTTCCATCATGATTGCACATGTGCGATCTGAGATGTGCGCTTCTAGCGCTGCAATATCGTTGTAAGGCAGGTGAGTTACATCGCCCGGTTTAGGACCGAAGCCATCAGAGTAAGCCTCTTGCCCCCCCACAGTTACAGTAAAGAAAGTACGACCGTGGAAACCTTGTTTGAATGCAATGATTTCAGACTTCTCAGGACCGTGAACATCCGCTGCCCAACGACGAGCTAGCTTCAATGCTGCTTCATTCGCTTCTGCACCAGAGTTGGCAAAGAATACTTTTTCTGCAAAACATACGTCTGTTAGCTTCTTCGCTAGACGTAATGCAGGTTCGTTGGTCATTACGTTACTTAAATGCCAAATTTTGTTTGCTTGCTCAGTAACTGCGTTAACCATTGCTGGGTGACAGTGACCCAAACAGCTCACAGCGATACCACCAGCAAAGTCGATATACTCTCGGCCTTGTTGGTCCCAAACGCGTGCGCCTTCCCCTTTTACTGGGATCATTTCCATTGGGTTATAACAAGGCACCATCACCTCATTAAACAGACTACGTTCTACTTTTTTTTCCACTGTCATCGTACATTCCTTCTCGATACCGCAAGCTTCGCAAATAAGCGTACTGGTTTATAAGTGAGACAAAGATATTTTCTCTCGCCATAATCCCGCCGCAGCATTATATTTACATTTAATTAACGTTTTCAATAGTAGATTATTCTTTAGCCATCCCTAACAACCAGCTAAACGTCACTACCTATGACTATTTATGCATCAATCAATCTGTTTTATGAAGCTTTTTTTACCTAAACGCATAATCAGCAATAGCAAACCCTTACTGGCATTGCGGTATATAGGGTTCGAGACGAAATAAGGCGAATAATTTTGCATAGGCTAAAAACTTAGCCTGAAGAGAGAGAAATGTTATAAAAAGTGATCGGCGTCAGAGGAGTAAGAGACGCGTAGCGCCCGAATTTAAACGCTTAACGAATGGGGTAACAGGTTTAACTGGCTTATTTAGACGCAGAAAGAGTCAAATTTAAACACTCAGCGTGCTAAGAAGTTAGCGAGAAGCTGGTGTCCTTGCTCTGTTTTAATCGACTCAGGGTGAAATTGTACGGCATCAATCGGTAAGGTTTTGTGTTGATACCCCATGATCTCATCCATGCTGCCATCTTCAAATTCCGTCCAAGAGGTCAATTCAAAGCAGTCTGGTAGCGTGCCATTTTTCACCACTAGAGAATGGTAACGTGTCACGGTTAGAGGGTTATTAAGCCCTTGAAAAACGCTCTTGCCATTGTGGCGGATTGGGGAGGTTTTACCGTGCATCACTTGTCTGGCTCGCACTACTTCACCACCAAAGACTTGGGCAATGGCTTGATGACCAAGGCACACACCTAAGATCGGCAACTTACCCACGAAGTGTTCAATGACTTGTAGAGAGATTCCCGCATCATCAGGCGTACAAGGACCTGGCGAGATAACTAAATGGCTAGGATTTAGCGCTTCGATGCCCGCAATATCAATCTCATCGTTGCGAACAACTTTTACAGTTACCCCTAACTCACAGAAATACTGATACAAGTTATAGGTAAAAGAGTCGTAGTTATCGATGATAAGTAACATGGGTCGAAATCGTTTGCTAAATACTAAAGGATTGGGAGATATAGGGGCGGTATTGTGCAATATAAAGCAAGAAAGGCAAGTGAAAATGATAAAAAGAAAATCAGCTTTCGCTGCCCTGATAACTTTACACTACAAATACATAAACGTTACTGGCAATGAAGCCAGAGTGATCCACTTAGTCTTCTCAAGACATAGATGTCTCCCATCCCTGCCAAAGTTCCCATAAAAATTAAAACCTTATAAGTTGCGGGTTTTTTATGACATGGTTCTTTTTTTGTGAAAAATAACAACTCAATGAATAATTGTTTGAGTTATCATTAGCGTGAATTTACTGACCTTTAATAGAAAAATGAAAGAGAACAAGCTCGTCTACCTAATTCGTTACATACCGACTATAACTGTGGCTCTATTCTCTATTATCGTCTTTTCGTTATCGGTCAATGATAGTTATCGACGAACCAATCAAGAAATCACTCACATAGAGTCCGATATTGTTGAAGAAAAAAAAGCCTATTTAAAATCTCAAGTCAGCTATGTCAACAAGCAGCTCAACTACTTAGAAGAAACAACAATAACCACACTACGCGACAGTATAAAAACTCATACTCTCCGCACTCACTCCATACTAAATCAACTGTACAAGGACAACCCACAATTAAGTGAACAAGAGTTTACAACCTTGGTTCGTTCGAGTTTGAAAAACTACAGATTCAATGACGGTCGTGGTTACCCTTTTATTTATCACCATGATGGAACTGTTATTTTTCACCCTGTTTTTCCTAGTATGCAAGGAGCCTCTAAATGGGAATTTCAAGATGCTAAAGGACACTTTGTTGCTCAGGAATTAACAAAAAAAGCGATTGAAGAAAAAGAAGGCTTTCATAAATGGTGGTTTCTAAAACCGAATTCATTCGCAAAGCAGTATGAAAAAATCGGCTATATCGTTAATTTCTCGCCATATAATTGGTATATAGGTACGAGTGACTTTATTACAGATGTCCAGGCAGACATTCAAAGTGACGTGCTCGAATGGTTAAGTCAGCTTCAAATTGGTCAACAGAGTAACTTCTACGTTATCGACACTAAAGGCGATGTGCTGGCTCATACCACTCCTAGCTTTATTGACACTAATATCCATAACATTCAAAACATACACTTCCGCACTCAAGCAGTCGCGCTGTTGGAACAATCGGATGTCTATGTTAGACACTTAGCTGCCGACAATCACTCGTTAGAAAACCTTAGTTATGTCATCAAAAATAGTACTTGGGGCTGGACGATAGGCGCGAGCTTTAGTGTCACTGCATTAGAAAGACTTGTTGCTAAAAAAAATGCCGAGTTGATTGAAAAAAGAAATGATGAGCTCAATCGCTTAGCACTCATGTATAGCATAGTCGTTCTATTAGTCGGACTACTCTCATATTATGTAAGCACTCTAGTTTCTCGTCGCTTTGAATCTTATCAAGCTGAAATTCAATCTGACTTTGAAAAGCTCTGTACTGCAAACAGCACGCTGAAACACTTTGCTAATCATGACCAACTGACTGGGCTTTTTAATCGACACTTTTTTGAAGTCTATATGGAGAAAGAGCTGGCCAAAACTCAATCAGATGACGATAAATTTCTTGTCTGTTTTATTGATGTAGATAACTTTAAAAACATCAACGACTACTACGGACACAGTGTTGGAGACGAACTCTTAATACAGATATCTCAAACGCTTAAAAAAGTATGCCCTAATTTTTCAGAAGTGTTCCGGTTCGGAGGTGATGAATTTATTGTTACTTTCCCTGCTCTAAACAGCCTAAAACAGGCAGAAAGCGTCATGAAACTATTTCATGATGAACTTGCGACCAAGTATCAATGCTTTGAGCATGAATTTGATATCAGTTTTAGCTTAGGTGCCGCCTTGTATCCCGATCACGGGCGCACTGTCGATGAGTTACTCGCAAGCTCTGATATTATGCTCCATTCTGTGAAATCAGAAGGCAAAGCAAACTGTGCTATTTTCTCATCAAAAACCTCTGCGAAAAATCAACGTAAGTTTCTGATTGAAGACAATTTACTTACCGCTATAGAAAGAAGAGAAATTTATTTAGATTATCAGCCTCAGTATTGCTTACAGTCTGGAAGGTTATGGGGAATCGAAGCGCTAGCTCGATGGAAAAGCCCAACATTGGGTAACGTTTACCCTGATGAATTTATCTCCGTCGCTGAAGTCAGTGGTCACATACGCGCATTAGGTTGGTATCTTATTGAATTAGCCTACCAACAGTATTCAGAACTCGATTTTCCAGACGATGCTCCTATTTTACTGGCACTGAACTTATCACCAGTTCAAATTGGTGAAACAAACTTTGCTGAAAATATCATTAAAATAACAGAGCGCTACGGTATAAACCCATCCCATATATGCCTAGAAGCCACCGAAGGCATCATGCTAAAAAATCCGGAAGAGGTAGCAAAAGTTGCGTATCAACTTCGTAGTAAAGGGTTTCACTTGGCCTTAGATGATTTTGGTACTGGGTACTCTTCGTTGAAGTATTTGTCATTACTTCCTATTCATGAAATTAAAATAGATCGTAGCTTTATTTGGCAACTTTCAGAATCGAATACCGCTCATGAACTATTAAAAAGCATTGTCGCAATTGGGCGGTCTACAAGAACAAGAACCGTCGCTGAAGGTGTCGAAACCATTGAACAACTAGAATATGTTAAACAATATGGATGTGACATTGTCCAAGGGTACTTATTTTCAAAACCGGTATCACTGGAAAAAGCGATACAAATACGCCAATACGACCTTGAAAAGATGGAATCATACCAATCACAGTAAGTAAGTGTTCAAAAATAGCGCAGGAAAAAAGCTTGAGAACAAGGCGGATTTTTTTGATAAGTAGTTATTCTACAATCAAAAAATCTAACGACGTTATCTAGATTTTTAACAAGCTAGGGTGAACAGTTATTTACTACGATTGGTATCAATGAGTAGCTAAAATATAAACCGCTACCTATAGGTAGCGGTTTATTATGACTCAAAAAGCCTTATTACTTACGACGACGCCACATTGCTAAGCCAAACAATGACATCAGTGCACCGAAACCAAACGAACCACCGACTTTAAGCTCAAGAACTGCCGGATCATGATCCGATGAACGGAAGTGATCTTGGTACTTCGGCAGATCACCTTTGAACTCTTCGTTGTAATCAAGCAACTTCGATTCACCGCCGTTGATGTGCCAGTCAGTCGCATCCACCACCATGTCTTTCAGGCTGTCGCTGATCAACAGGTGATCCAAAGCGCCAACTTCGTCATTGTATGAGTAGCTCCAGCTGTCTGGGTGCTTTTGAGCCACAGCATTAATGTAGCCGTAGTTCTTAGTAATCACCGCACCGTTATCGCCAAACTGCTCGACACCGTCAATGTAGGTGTTGCGCGCCGCTTTGATTTGCTTACCGTATTTCTCTTCCGAGTAATCGGTTAGCACCAGCATTGGATCTTCCATGCCGTACGAGTTCATATCCCCCAGAATCACTTTATGGCCTTTGATGCCGTCTAGCGCTTCACCCAATGCAACTGCCGCAGCAACACGGAAGTTCTCACATGAACCTTGCTTATCGGCATCAACGCCACCTTGGCCGCCCTGTTCAACTGGTGCTGCATCTTCCCAACACTTAGAACCTTTCGATTTAAAGTGGTTAATCGCAACGGTCAGTTTCTCTTTAGTGCCTTTGACTTTAAAAGTTGGCGCCAATGAGTCACGTTGATAGTTCTTACCGTCTTCAATCACCTTGCCAGAATCGTCTAACACCTCTGGCGCTTGTTGGCTTGGCATCGCGATAACACGGCGGTCTTTAAGCTTAACCACTTTCTTACGGTAAATAACACCTGTTGTAATAACGTCAGTACCAATCGAGTCCATCTCGTCGGTTACGCCATCTTCGTTCGAATCGACAGCCACAAAGGTATAGCGGTCTTTCTTACGCTCAATGCGATCATTCAGTTGGTTTACAAGCTGCTGAATGGCAGAGCCTTCACCAAAACCGTTGTTCTCAATTTCCATCAAGCCAATAATGTCTGCATCTAAGCGAAGAATCGCGTTCACAATCTTCTCTTGCTGCATCTCAAACTCAGTGATGGTGTTCGCGCCACGGTTGTTGCCGTGTTGGTTCGCGTCACCGCCAAATGGAGAGTTAAAGTAGTTCAATACGTTGAAGGTCGCGATACGTAGATCACCTTCATCCATATCAGGCTTGTCAGTACGTGGGTCATTACGTACAAAGTTCTCAGCCGAGATCTGGTTGGTTGTCACTAAGCGATACTCGCCGTAGCTGTAGGTCAGCACGCCTTCTAGGCCAACAATGGTGTCATCAATACGGATATAGTCTTCTGTTGAACCATCTTGGTCAATATCGGTACGGCCAAAGTCCGGATAGAAAGGAACTTGTCCGTCACCGGCTTTTTGATCGGTTTCAACAAAAAGACGACGGTCTGCGTTATCTTTAGTTTGTTGTTTCGCATCTTCAGAGCCAGCTGCAGATAACTGGTTCGGCTGCATGTTAATACGCTCATGGGCCAGTACCATGTTGTTACGACGACCTGCGTAGTCATAACCAAAGGTACGCGTCACACGCATGTCTAGTGCTTCGGTTGTTTTCACCAACATGCCTTCGTAACGTTCTAGCGTTGCAGCGAAGTTCTCATCACTGTCTAGCGCTTCTATCGCCGTTGCTTCAGGTGCCTGCTGCTCGCCCTGTTTTAGCCATTGGTTGTTTTCAACTTTTAGCTGAGTGTGGCTGTAGTATTCTTGAACCTTGCCTTTCACACACACAACGTCGCCCGCAGCCAGTTCTGAGCTCGACTGGTTGGTATGAATAAATAGGCCTTCAGAAGTGCTTGAGTTGAAATCATCCTCAAGTGCTTGCAAGTAGAAGCCTTTGGTTAGGCCTGTTGTTACCGCACTTACCACACCTTTGACGAAGTACTCATCGTCGGTGATGTACGGGTAGCCATCGATGAATGGCGATGTTGCGCCTTCACCTTGGATTTCTTGAATGGTGGTGAATACTGGGTCAGAGCCATCTTGTGTACAAGTGAACGCTTCTGGCAGTTCAACACTGTCTAGTGAACCTAGGCCTTCAATGCTGTCTTTGGGTAGCGATACCCATTGTGAAGCATCAAACGTCGCAGAAGGTGTTTGTGTCGCACGAACCAAAGTAACATCTTTGCCCCAGTCCACATCGCCCATCAAACCAACAACATCATGTACCGAGCCGTCTGAATTCAAGATAGCCAGCGGGTCGTCACCGTTATGATTGGCGATAGAGGCATTAATGATGTCAGCTTGAGCTTTAATCTCATCACTCGCACTAGAATGTGCGACCACGAGTACTTCACCGGGTGCTAAAACGTGGCCATCTAAAGGTAAAGTGGCACCCCATGATCCGTTGCCATTGGCAGATTTCGCCAATGAGTAACCATCTAAACTAATGCTGCTATCGCCGTTATTGGCGATCTCAACCGCTTTGTTATAGCTGCCGCCTTCCACATATTGTGAAATAAACAAATCAGCGTGTGCGCTTGTAGTTAACAAGCTACCAATTGCCACTGCTAGCAATGAAGGTTTGTGTAAAAGAGCCATCCGTTTCACCTGAGTTCATCGAGTTATAGTCACTGCCATCTATGGGCAGTCATGTATTTTGTGGTAACTATCAGGTTTATTTATGAAAGGAATAAGTCAGTTGGCAAGAAAATGAGGAACTTATCACTTTGAAATCATCAATTATTTGGCACGTTATATATTTCCAACATATATAGAAATGAGTATGAATTTATAAAGCCCAGAAGTGCTGAATAAGATCACCTTCACAGCATTAACATGATGGATATGCCAGTCAGATACTGCGTAAATTATCAATTCAAACAAGGGGTTTTCGAGGAAGGTAAATGGAATGGGCATTAAAAAGCCCAAAGTAAACAGAAGCTACTTTGGGCTCAAATTCTCAAGTGAGTTGTGTTAGTTCACCCTATGGACGAGTAACAAAACCTACTGCTTCGTATGCTTTTTTCAGTGTCACTGCAGCACGCTCAGAGGCTTTTTCAGCACCGGCTTTCATTACTGCGTCCATGTAAGCACGGTCAGCACGGATGCGGTGGTATTCAGCTTGAATAGGCTCAAGCATCTCAACTAATGCTGCGCCTACGTCTTTCTTGAATGGACCGTACATTTCAACGCCTTGGTACTGCGCTTCGATCTCTTCGAACGTTTTACCCGTCGCTGCCGAGTAAAGACCCATTAGGTTAGAGATACCCGCTTTGTTTTCCCAATCGTGAGCAATGCGTGGTGGTGTTTCTGCATCGGTTTGCGCTTTGTTGATCTTCTTGATGATCGACTTAGGCTCTTCTAGCAGAGTAATCACGTTCTTACGGTTATCATCTGACTTAGACATCTTCTTCGTCGCATCTTGTAGGCTCATTACACGTGCATTCACTGTTGGAATGTAAGGTTCTGGTACTTGGAAGATTGGCGTTTCAGGACCGTAGATGTTGTTAAAGCGAGTTGCGATATCACGCGCTAGCTCTAAGTGTTGTTTCTGGTCGCTACCTACAGGTACTTGGTGAGCACCGTAAAGCAGGATGTCTGCAGCCATCAACACTGGGTAGTCGTATAGGCCTACGTTTACGTCGTTTGAGTGACGTGCAGACTTATCTTTAAACTGAGTCATACGGCTCAGTTCACCCATTTGCGTGTAACAGTTAAGAAGCCAACCAAGTTGAGCATGCTCTGGTACGTGTGACTGAACAAATAGCGTGCTCTTCTTTGGATCAACACCGACAGCAAGACAGATTGCTAGTGCGTCTAGAGTCGCTTCATGCAGTGCTTTCGGGTCTTGGCGAACCGTAATTGCGTGAAGGTCTACAACACAGTATTGGCAATCGTAATCATCTTGCATCTGTTGCCATTGACGTAGAGCACCCAAGTAGTTACCGATACTTAGTTCACCAGATGGTTGAACACCACTCAATACGATGGGCTTGCTCATGGTTTTAATTCCTTTGCTTATTCGCTAAGTTTATTGAACGCTTAGCTTCTTAACTTAAATATAGAAAAGCCGCACAGCTCTTCTGTACGGCTCATCCAGTGTACTCATTGATAAGTATTTTGCTAGTAGGTTAGCTAACTTTTGTCCGCTTTATGCTGAAACTAGAACGACATCTAGTAATTGCGCGACGTTATCCGCGACATAGTCAGGGTTTGATGCTGAAATCGGCTCGCCGTGGTTATAACCGTAAGTCAGACCAAACGAGTGACAGCCTGCATTCTTAGCCGCCTTAATGTCGTTGCTTGAATCGCCAACCATCAGCATCTCTTCCGCTTTAACATTGTGCTTTTCTAGCAACCAGTTCAGCGCGACTGGGTTCGGTTTTTTCTCTGGGAAAGAGTCGCCACCCAACACATCAACAAAGTACTTATCAATACCGTGTTGCGCCAGAACGTCTGGTACAAACTTCGAAGGCTTGTTGGTGACCAGCGCCATAGTGAAACCCGCTTTATCCAGCTCAGCCAACGTCTCTTTAACCGATGGGTAAAGGTGGCTGAGCTTGTGACCGCCTTGCTCGTAGAAATCATCAAACAGGATGCGCGCTTTTTTTAGTAGTTCTGGCTCTAGGCTTGGGTCAACCGTCAGGTTACGGCTGAGTGAGCGTCCGATAAGAACATCAGCACCATTACCTACGTAGTCGCGAACTTGTTCTTCACTCACTGAAGGGAAGCCCAACTCCTGACAAGCTTGGTCAGCAGCAACGGCCAAATCAGGCACGCTGTCTAACAAGGTTCCATCCAAATCAAAGGCGATCAGTTTTATTGAGCTTAATGACATCTTACTTTCCTATTTATTATGTTCGTCTTATGAGTTGAGCTATAAGACGTAAAAAAGGGGCAAATTAGCCCCTTAATATTCAATCTATCTGTAGTTTTACGATTATGCGTTTACTTTTGCAAGCTCTGCACGCATCTCATCAATCACTTCTTTGTAATCTGGTTGATTGAAGATAGCTGAACCCGCAACGAACATATCTGCGCCCGCTTCTGCGATTTCACGGATGTTATCCACCTTCACGCCGCCATCAATCTCAAGGCGAATGTCACGGCCTGATTCGTCAATTAGCTTACGAACAGCACGTAGTTTATCTAGCGTGTGAGGAATGAAAGATTGACCGCCGAAGCCTGGGTTCACAGACATCAGTAGAATCATGTCTACTTTGTCTAGGATGTAATCTAGGCAAGAAAGCGGCGTTGCAGGGTTAAGAACTACACCCGCTTTACAGCCGTGCTCTTTGATTAGCTGTAGAGTGCGATCGATGTGCTCTGATGCTTCAACGTGGAAGGTAATCATTGATGCGCCGGCTTTAGCAAACTCAGGCACGATGCTGTCCACTGGTTTAACCATAAGGTGAACATCGATAGGAGCCGTAATACCGTAGTCGCGCAGCGCTTTACAGATAGGCGCGCCAAAAGTCAGGTTAGGTACGTAGTGGTTGTCCATCACATCGAAGTGCACAACATCAGCACCAGCTGCGAGTACTTTTTCTACGTCTTCACCAAGACGAGCAAAATCTGCAGACAAAATCGATGGAGCGATTAGAAAATCTTTCATACCAAACCTCTTAAGAGTGAGTAAATTGCGAATATCACCGCCTTGGTGACATCTCATACACAAATACAAGACTCAATCCCAAGACTATTTGGTGTGCAATTCTACCTAAGCACCTAAGCAGATCCTAGCAGTTCGAAAGATTAGTTTAAGAAAGTATCCGTTGGTCACTCAATTTAATGAGTTTGGCGGATATTCTGACCATTACTGTTCCGCTGATGCGTGCTGCTGGTTTTTCTCTTTATGGAAAAGCGCCAATAGCTCATCAACTTTATTACGGCCAGCGCCATTACGGCTGATGGTACGTTTCACCTTAACCACGTTCAACTCCGCACCATGATATAAGCGACGAGTTAACGTCGTATCGTGGTTTGAAATCAAAACAGGAATACCGCGTTCCATCGCTGCTTTTTCAGCAACATCCGCCAGTGCAGCTTGGTCATCTAAGCTAAAGCCATTACCTGCGTAAGAGGTAAAGTTTGCCGTGTTCGACAGTGGTGCGTATGGAGGATCGCAGTAAACCACACAGCCTTTGCGCGCGCGGCTAAAGGTTTCATGGTATCCCTCACAGACGAAGGTGGCTTTTTTCGCTTTCTCGGCAAAAAATTCCAGCTCAGCTTCTGGGAAGTAAGGTTTTTTATAAGAACCAAATGGAACGTTAAAACCGCCCTTCTTGTTGTAACGACATAGGCCATTGAAGCCAAATCGGTTCATATACAAGAAAGCCAACGAACGATACATGACGTTATCTGTACCATTGAACTCAGCGCGAATATCTAAGAAGGCTTCTTTACGGTTGTTCTCAGGACAGAACCAGCGCTTCGCTTCCGTGATATAAGTTTCAGGATCGGTTTTAAGCAGGTTGTACAGGTTGATAAGATCGGGATTGATATCTGCAAGCAGGTACTGTTCAAAGTCAGTATTCAGAAATACTGAGCCGGCACCGACAAACGGTTCTACCAATTTACGAGCAGGTGGCAGGTGACGTTGGATGTCTTCAACTAGGCCATATTTACCACCAGCCCATTTTAGAAAGGCACGCTGCTTTTTCATTTACTGCTCTATCTATCAACTCAAAAATAAGGCTGCGGAATGTAACATATTTTGAGGCTAAGCTCAGGGTTATTTCGCACGTTCTATCTCTCGATGCACTTGATTCATCGATTTTGCCCAAGGTTCCAACTGTTGAAGGGGTTTTGATAACGCACTTACCGCGTCTCTCGCCACTTGAATCGTTGGGTAATCTTGATAAGTGATAATAAACCACTTGGTGTCGTTGCGAAGTGTTGGGTAAATACGAACCTTGTTCTCAAGGTCATACTCTTCAATGAAAGATTGGACGTCGTCCAATGAGGTCATCGCACTCAACTGCAAAGTATAAGCTCGCGGAGAGATAGCTTGTAACTCTTCGCGAGAAAATGAGAATGTGATTTTCTGCGTCGGTGGTGTGGACTGGGTTAGGTCTGCTGTTTCATCAGTTGAAGGCTGTGACTCCACTTTGTCTGCATCTGACTGCGAACTCACCGCTGCACCTGTGTTTTCTTCAACAGCAGCATCAATCGTACTGGTATCAGCGCTTTCAGGTTTATCATCAAGCAAGGCATCAACCACATCAGAGGTGATCACAACACGCTGCTGATCTTGTTCGACTTCTCCAACACTCGCGGTATCTTCAACGACAGTCGGTGGCAGAGACGAACTATCATCATCGGCACCTTGGTAACTCATGTCGGTTTCAGCTTCAGAATCAATAGATCCATCAACACCAGTTTGTTCAGTGCCGCTTTCCACTTCAAAGGTTGGAATAGCCGTCTGTTCAATCGGTGCGATAAGAGACTGCGCTTTATCGTCTGGTGTTGGTTGACTGAACATCCACCAATAACCACCACCAATTAAAATCAACAGCAAGGCCACCACAATCGAGATATTGATGGGTGAGCCAATAATTGAGCGAATAATAATCCTTTTTTCCACTTTCAATTCTCCTAAAGCCATTAACTCACCGGGCAGAGGTTGCGCTTTATTAAACGCACGTCGCACGCGAGTTTCAGACTCATCATCAACATATCGAATCACCAGTGATTCAAAGAAATGTTCAGCTTCTGGTTGCGAAAGGTCATCGATCTCAAGATCGATAGGCTTGTGTTGCTGACCGTAACTCAAACGCGTTAATAACGTATCTAAGTGGCCAGGTTGCGAGAACAGAACGATATTAATCGTCCATTGAGGGTTTGATTGAGATTCAAGTACCAACATCCATAATTCTGATACCAGTAGCTCAGACAGTCGGTGGGCGTCATCAATGACAATAAGCACATTACACGTATCTCCATCCAGCAACCTAGCAAGGCTATCAGATAAAGAATCATGTTGATTAAAGAGTGGGGCAGAAACAATCTGACTAAGAATAAGTGCGCGGCGCTGTTGATCGTCTTGGCTTGGGTGACAAAGCAGTAAACACTGATTTTTTTCTGTCGACCATGCTTCAAGATAACGCTGAGCTAACCAAGATCGGCCAGAACCCGTTTTACCAGCAACATTTACAAAGTTTGAACCAAAGTTAGTTAAAAGCTGTAAACGCTCTAGCAACTCAACTTGAGACTCTAACTCCAATACTCTTAAATCATGAGCCAAACTCATTGGGGATCCCTACTGATAAGTTCGATCTGTAAAGCGCTTGAGTTGCCTAGAGTTTAGCTAGGCAACCTCACAACCGAATTTAAAGAGTACGGCAGAAATCAATCGCTTGTTTAATGATGTCTTGAGGTACATCAGCAACCACTTCAGCAGTACCAATACTTGTTGGTAATACCAGACGCAACTGACCAGACAGCACTTTTTTATCGCGCATCATGTGCTTCATAAAGTCTTCAAAAGACATGCTTTCTGGCGTATGGATTGGTAGTTTCGCATTCTTGAGTATAGAAATAATTCGCTCAAGTTGCTGCTGAGAAATCAGTCCCTGTAATTGGGCGGTTTTTGCTGCCATTACAGTGCCTGACGACACAGCTTCACCATGTAGCCAATTACCATAGCCTAGTTCTGCTTCAATCGCATGACCAAATGTATGACCTAGGTTCAATAACGCTCTGATTCCTGACTCTTTTTCATCGATAGCAACCACTTCAGCCTTAATTGCACAACAACGAGCAATCGCGGTAATCAGTGCGTCTTCATCAAGTTGATACAGTTTCTCTAGATTCTGTTCCAACCAGCCAAAAAAGGCTTCATCGTAAATGATGCCGTATTTGATCACCTCAGCCATGCCCGCTGCAAACTCACGCTCTGGAAGCGTTGATAGGCAGTTAGTATCGATGATGACAGATTTTGGTTGGTAAAAAGCGCCGATCATATTCTTGCCAAGGGGATGGTTCACTGCAGTTTTACCACCCACAGAGGAGTCCACTTGAGAAAGAAGGGTCGTCGGGATTTGAATGAAATCAATACCGCGCTGGTAGCAAGAGGCAGCAAAACCGACCAAATCACCGATAACACCACCACCCAAAGCAATCACCACCACATCGCGGCTGTAATTTCCTTCAAGCATGTAGCTCATCACTGAGTTGAACGTTTCAAGTGTTTTGTATTGCTCACCGTCTGGCAACTCTAAAAGAGATGTCTGACAGCCGACTTGATCCAATAGCGATAAAATTTTATCAGCATAAAGAGGCGCTACTGTCACATTACTGATAACAACAACTTTCTGCTTACCTGATAAAAAAGAAAGGTACGCCGGGTCTTCAAATAACCCGGCGCCAATAGAGATAGGGTAGCTACGCTCAGCTAGATTGACCGTAATCCGTTCCATGGGTTTGCTCTCCGAAAAATGAACTTAACGTTCTTCTAGCATTTTTACGATCTGGTTGGCTACCACTTTTGCACTTTGGTCGTCAGTACGAACTGTGTAGTCCGCCACTTCTTCGTATAGTGCGTTGCGAGATACAGCTAGATCTTCTAGCACATCACGCGGGTTGTCTGTTTGAAGTAGAGGGCGTTTCTTGTCGCGGTTAGTGCGAGCAAGTTGCTTTTCAATTGTTGTCTCTAGGTATACAACAATGCCTCGTGCAGATAGACGGTTACGGTTTTCTTTGCTCAGCACTGAACCACCACCTGTCGCAAGAACAATACCTTGTTCTTCTGTCAGATCGTTGATTACAGATTCTTCGCGCTTACGGAAACCATCTTCGCCCTCAACATCAAAAACCCATGCGATGTCTGCGCCAGTGCGCTCTTCGATCACAGTGTCAGAGTCTAGAAACTCCATATGAAGTTGGGAAGCTAGGTGTCTACCAATTGTACTTTTGCCGGCGCCCATTGGGCCAACAAGAAAAATATTGCGTTTCTCAGCCATGTTTTTAGCAGTAATTTACAACGTTAATTCAATGACATCGCCACAAGGTAGGTCAGTACAAGTACTGAAATTAAAAGGCCCGTGGCACCGATTCCTCACAGATAATTCGTGATAAGACCCGAAATTATCAAGGTTAGGTGCCACTAATGCAACTTTATTTTTAATCTAATTGCTCATTACTGAATCACAACTTTAGGTGTAACAAAAATAAGTAGTTCACTTTTGCCTACATTTTCATAGCTACGACGGAACAATGCGCCAAGAACAGGAAGGTCTCCTAACAGTGGAACTTTATCAACTTGGCTGCTCACACTGTGTTGAAAAATACCACCTAACACGACCGTTTCACCATTATTAACAAGTACTTGCGTTCCAATTCTTTGCGTATCAATAGCGACAGCTTCACCGGTGCCGGTTTTCACCACTTGCCCCGGCCTATCTTGAGTCACGCTCAAATCCAATACCAAACGATTGTCGGGTGTGATCTGCGGAGTCACCTTGAGACTCAATACCGCTTTCTTAAATGCGACTGAAGTAGCACCACTTGAAGAAGACTCTAAATAAGGGATTTCAGTACCTTGCTCAATATAAGCGGGTTTTTTATTGGTGGTAATTAAGCGTGGGCTAGAAATAATCTCTGCTTTCGACTCTTGTTGCAGTGCTGACAATTCAAGATCAAGCAAGGTATCAGAACCCAGCTTGGCTACCTGAAACGCAATACTCGACGCGCTCGGGGAAGTTGCTCCTAAATTAACGTTGAGGAAATCGTCAATCGCACTATTCCCACCATTATCGTCATACGGTGTAATTTGCGATGGATGGTTGCCCTCTATCGAGCCGCCAACTTTGAAGCTTCCGTTGGTCGAGGAAACGCCCCAACGCACTCCTAGTTCATCAAGATTACCCTCAGTAACAGTGACAATACGTGCTTCTATCTGAACTTGCTTCACGGGAATGTCTAGCGATTCAATAATACCTCGTATCACCGCAATGTTTTCTTCCAATTCACGGATCAACAGGGAGTTAGTTCGCTCATCAATGGTAATCGAGCCTCGCTCGGACAACATGCTTACCGCCCCTTCCCCACCAATCATGTCGGCAATGTCGGTGGCTTTGGCAAAGTTAATCTTGATGATTTCCGACTTGAGTTCACCTAGCTCTTCTTCCAAACGAGATTTCTCTAGCGCTTGTTGCTCTCTAAGGTCGAGCTCAGCTTTAGGTGCCACCAAGATAACGTTGCCATCAACACGCTTATCCAACCCCTTAACTTGCAAGATAATGTCGAGAACTTGCTGCCAAGGCACACCATCTAAACGTAAAGTCAGATTACCCGTGACTGAATCAGAAACAACGAGATTGAAATCGTTGTAATCAGCAATAAGCTGCAAAACATTACGTACAGGGATATCTTGGAAGTTAATCGATATCACCTTGCCTTCTTTTTCTAAAACATTTTTCTCTATTGTCACTTCATCAATAGTAGGCCTACTGATCATTACCTCAATAAAGCGACCTTTTAAGTTGTATTCATATTGATAGTTACCAGCGATCGTTGCCAACAATCGCGTACTGGGCGTTTCCTTATACACCTCAATACCTTCAACTGAGGTCGCGAAGTCCTTCACATCCAGGAGGTAAAGCTTATCGTCATTCACCTGAGTATTGAGTAACTCGATACTTAAACCTTCCTGAGCACGTTGAACATCCACCACAGCAGTGCTGGTTGCCAATTCGATAATGATGACGGCGTCTTTCTCCTTGTTGACCCTAAAATCAATATTTTCCAATTGATTTGGCAAGCTCTCGGCATAGCTGAACACGCTAACCACCAACATCACAGACACAGCAAAACCTTGTAGAGCCTTGCTCACTAATCCACTTATTCCTTTAATCATATTTACATCTCATATCCACATCATGTGACATTGGTTTACTTCAGAGCGAGCCTAACGTTGCGCTTATGCCAACAACCTAAACCATCTGGAAGAGTTTCATTAATCTGTACATACTGGCTCGTCACCTTAGTAACTCGACCATTGTTTAAGCCAATAAACTGACCTTTTTTCACATTGACCACGTTCCCTTTTGGGGTTTGTACTAACCCTGAAACGCTTGTTCCACTGCCCATTACGCCTCTTAAACGCAGCTTACTCAGCGGGTATTTTTCTAACTTGCCTATACGAGAACGGGCGTTCGGCTGCCAACAGTCTTTCTTCACCAAGGGTTGATTTTGTACGATGGCTTCTTTAGGAAGTTCAAAGGGAGGACGAAAGGCGTGGCGTTGATAAGTTGCGGCCAAGAAATCCGTTTCTGGGACAAGTTTTTCTACCTCTTTTCTCGCCTTAGCTTCAACTTGCACTACAAAGTCTTCTAACGAATCCTGATTGGATTTACAGCCTGAAAGCACAAGCAGTAACAATAGGGACAAAAGGACGCTACTGAATTTCATCATTCACCTCCGATTTAAACTGATAGGTGTAAGCTCGAACCCTGAAATGTAGCGTGCTACTTTCTTGACTGACTCGCTGCCAATTCACATCATCGAAGCTAATAATGCGCGGCAGTTTCGCGATGGCTGCGGAGAAATCGCCAATCTCGTGATAATCACCGGTTAGCTCAATATTGAGGGGTAACCGATAGAGGAATTCCTTGTTCTGCTTTTGCCCCCAATCAATGCGCGTAAAGGTTAGCGCATTATCCAAACCAAGTTCATTCACTGAGGCCAACATACTGGCGAGCTCCTTTTGAACTGGCAACTGTTCTAACAGATAGTCGTAGCGACTGGTTAGCTCATCCAACTGACTCTGAAGCTTAGGCAAAGCCGCAACCTTGTTCGCTTTTATCCTTAACGTTGCTTTCAAAGTCTGCTCTTGCTGCTTCATCTGCTGCAGTTCATCGTCTAAAGGCAGTACATACAGCCAAGTCCCAACACCTTGAATTAATATCATCAGCAACAGAATAACGAGCAGTTGGGGCAACAACGGCCATTCGGTGATCTCATCAGCATCGAGATCTTGCCAGCTAATCCTACTTTTAAGGTTAGCCATGATTTGTCCCCTTCTCTTTTCTGCTCGCGGTTGCGCTCTCTGCGGTTGTGTTTTCTAAAGAAACAGGGCTAAACACAAAAGAGACCTTGAAGGTCTGAAACTCTTTATTGAAGCGCTTTCGGTTATGGATAATAGAGTGCATCTCGACCCCTTCTAGAGAATCAGAACGCTCTAGATTGTCCAACATTGTGGCGAGGCGAGCCGTACTGTCGCTGATACCTGCCATCTCAATCTCCTGACCATTCATCTTTATCTTGTCGACATACACGCCCTCAGGAATCAGCTCCGGCATTAGATTCATAAAGTCGGTGGTCTTATTACGGCCAAGCTGTAAGGATTCCACCACATCAAGTCGAGTCAGGATCGCTTTATGTTCTTGCTCTGCAACTTTTAACGATTGAATTTGTCGGTCGAGCTCGGCAATGTATTGATTAAGATAATTGAGGCGAGCTTGCTGTTTGGCTTGTTGATCTTGAAAATAGTGACCAACCGCCCATTGCCCTGTAAGTGCAATGATGACGCCAAGAATGACTAGGTGAATAAAACGCTTCTTGTGCTGAGCGCGAATCTCATCACGCCACGGCAGCAGGTTAATTTGATGCAACATGCTTCTCTCCTTGCCACTTGAGTCCACTCATCGCCATACCCGCGGCAATGCCGAAATGTTGCCAGTTCATCGGCAGTTGGTGCCGCTTCGCCACCTTGTTCTCAAATAACGATAAAGGATTGAGCGATTCACAACTCATCTGAAAATGGCGCTCTAGATCTTCAGCCACCATCGGAATGCTGGCTCCTTCGCCCATCAGCCAGATCCCGGATATCGGCTCAAGTGCATTCACTGAGGAATAGAGTTGCAACTGTCGCTTAAGCTTTTCAACCAAATTAACAATAAACCGATGTGTGTCCTCTGCGTTGCCGAAAACACCTTCTGTATAACTCGGGCTGTCAGTACCGCGAAGATTTTGAGTACCAAAGGCGATGTCTTTATAGAAAGGTGCTGAATCCTGCGGGATAATGCCTAACGACGTTTGGTCAACTCCCACGTCCACCAGCAACCAGTTACTTTTTTCAGGATAAAGGCGTGAAGCCAACTGCCAAATATTGAGCAGACCATGTGCTTGGGTGTCGATGACAACAGGTTTAAATCCGGCTTTATTTAAAGCATCCGCTCGACTGTCTACAACTTCCTTACGAGTCGCATATATCTGATAGCTACTTGTCGATCCTTTACCAAATCGTTTGTCTTCCAGCTTTACAAAATCTAAACTCAGCTCCTCGATAGGAAAGGGAGATTGATGAGCAAAGGTTTGATAGATAGAAAACTCCTTTTCTCTGTCTTCTAAATCACTCTCTATTTGCAGTACTTTGCTGATCACCGTGTTATCGGGTACCGAAATGGCGACGTTGCGACAGCCAAAAGGCAGTCCTTTCCTAAGTTCTTTAAGTTTCTTAACAGTTTTCTGATACTCCAAAGTATGGTTAGCTGTAAAAATGTCGTCCGAAATCGGCAGCTCTTTGTATCCCACTAGGGCATACAACTCCCCCACGGGTTTTAGTACCACGGCTTTGATGCTGTGATGATTTATATCTATACCTGTAATTAATGATGAACCCATGTGACCTAGCTCCTGAAGTGCCAAGCATTTCGTTGATTATCTAGGGGTTGTGATTATTAGTTAAATAAGCGTTAATAAACGAAAGCTAAGTTTTTAACCTAGAGTACAAGGGTTTGCTGCTTATCAGCCTTAACTAATCAGGGATTATCCGGTGAAGTTCATAAAGCGATTATTCATATTTACATTGATTTGCATGATTCTTGGAGTCAGTACAATTTTCGGGTTTTACTATTACGTAAAACCAGAGTTGCCTGATGTTGCCACTTTACGTGACGTAGAACTCCAAACGCCAATGCAAGTCTTCAGTCAAGACGGTAAATTGATCTCTCAATTTGGTGAAAAGCGTCGTAATCCAGTGACTTATGACGAGATTCCTCGCCACCTAGTTGAAGCTTTGATTGCTACCGAAGATAGCCGCTTCTACGAGCACCCAGGTATTGATCCAATTGGTATTACTCGAGCAGCACTCGTGGTTGCTATGTCCGGCTCAGCCAAACAAGGGGCAAGTACCATAACTCAGCAGCTTGCGCGTAACTTCTTCTTATCTAATGAGAAAAAGATCATGCGTAAAATCAAAGAGATCTTCATTGCAATCCACATTGAGCAACTTCTTAGTAAAGAAGAGATCATGGAGCTGTACGTAAACAAGATCTTCCTTGGTCATCGCTCGTACGGTTTCGGCGCAGCAGCGCGTGTTTATTTTGGTAAGGATCTTCCTGAACTCACCTTAAGTGAATTGGCTACGCTTGCGGGCATGCCAAAAGCACCTTCTACAATGAACCCTATTTACTCTGTTGAGCGCGCGACTAACCGTCGTAACGTTGTATTGCGTCGTATGTTAGACGAGAAATACATCACTCAAGCAGAGTTCGATGACGCTCGTAGCGAAGAACTTATCTCGAAATACCACGGTGCCGAAATTGAACTGAGCGCGCCGTATGTAGCAGAAGTTGCACGAGCTTGGATGGTTGAACGCTATGGTGAAGCCGCTTACACATCAGGCATGAAGGTCTACACCACCGTTGATTCAAAACTGCAAAAAGCAGCGAACCAAGCCGCGATTAAAAACCTCCTTGGCTACGATGAGCGTCATGGCTACCGCGGTGCTGAAAAAGTATTGTGGCAAACGGCGCAGTCGGCTTGGGATCAAGAACAAATCGTTAAACACCTTAAGTCTCAACCAACCTATGGTGACTTAGTACCAGCAGTTGTAACCGCTGTTGATTCGAAAAGCGCTCAAGTTTGGGTTAAGAACCAAGGTGAAGGCACTATCGAGTGGCAAGGCATGAACTGGGCGCGTAAATTCCTTACGGACAACCGCCAAGGTCCAGCGCCTTCTCAAGCGAAAGAGATTTTGGCTGTTGGTGAGCAAGTTTGGGTTCGCCATGAAGCAGTAACCGGCGATGAAGTATCTGAAGAGCCTACCGAAGAAACAACAACTGAACCTGAAACACCGGTTGTATGGCGACTAAGCCAAGTGCCAAATGCAAACACCGCGTTTGTTGCCATGAACCCTAACAACGGCGCAGTATTGTCGATGGTGGGTGGCTTTAACTTTGTACACAACAAGTTCAACCGTGCAACGCAATCTATTCGTCAGGTGGGTTCTGGTATCAAACCATTTATCTACTCAGCTGCGATTGAGAAAGGCTTAACGCTAGCCTCACTGATCAACGATGCGCCAATCAATCAATGGGATAAGAGCCAAGGCACGGCATGGCGACCAAAGAACTCACCACCGACCTATGTGGGTCCAACTCGTTTACGTATTGGCTTAGCTCAATCTAAAAACGTAATGGCGGTACGTGTACTGCGCGAAGTGGGCTTGGATGATACTCGTAACTACCTAACTCGATTTGGTTTTGATATTGACGAAGTACCGCGCTCTGAAACCATTGCTCTGGGTGCGGGTAGCTTAACGCCAATGAAGGTAGCTCAAGGTTACTCAGTATTTGCGAATGGCGGCTACTACGTTGAACCTTTCTACATCAGCCGCATTGAGACACCATTTGGTGAGACTGAATTCCAAGCGACACCGAAAATTGTGTGTAAAGACGATTGCCAACAGCCAATGACCTCAGATTCAATGGCTAATGAGTTTGCAGAGCAAGATGTGGATGCCCAAGTACAGTACGCACCTCAAGTGATCACTGAGCAGAACGCGTTCCTTGTTCGTGAAATGATGTACAGCAATATCTGGGGCGGCGGTGACTGGAGTGCCGGCACTGGCTGGAATGGTACAGGTTGGCGTGCTCAACCGCTGAAGCGTCGCGATATTGGCGGAAAAACTGGTACCACCAACGATTCGAAAGATACTTGGTACAGCGGTTACGGCCCTGGCATGGTTGCAACTGTATGGGTTGGCTTTGACAACCACAACCGTAACCTAGGTCGAACCAAAGCGAACTCTAACCTTGGTAAGAATCAAATTACAGGTGCAGAAGCGGGCGCTAAAACAGCAGAGCCGGCATGGGTTGATTTCATGGGCACAGCGTTAGCGGGTGTTCCTGCACAGCGTAAAGAGCTTCCAGAAAATATCGTTCGCGTTCGTATCGACCGTAAAACTGGCTTACTGACCAACAAGTTTGATAGCTCCTCTATGTTCGAGTATTTCGAGAAAGGCACTGAGCCAACCGAGTACATTACTGAACGTTTCAATGATGACATCTACTCAACGTCATCAGGTGAAGCAGTAGAAGAGCTGTTCTAGTTAGGGTTTGTTGAACCAAGTAACATGAACCAACAAAAAGGGTTGATATGTATTCATATCAACCCTTTTTTTATGTCTCTAACCTGATCTATCTACGATTTAAATTAAATGACTAAACAGCTTTATCTAATTGAGTTCGGATAGCCTCAGCCAATTGCTCAAAGCGCCCCTTTAACGGAGAACCCGGTCGGTAGGCAACAACAATGCGACGTGAAGGTGTTGGATTCACCGCTGGCACGTAACACACGCCATCTTTCTGCTTTTCCTTTGGAACCGATAACTGAGGTAACAAGGTAATGCCCGCCCCTGCCGCTACCATGTTACGCAGCGTTTCTAAGCTGGTCGCTTTAAAGCGTTCATCATCTTTTGCACCCGCAGCAAAACAGAAGCCCAAGGCTTGGTCTCGTAAGCAGTGACCATCGCCCAGTGCAAGTACGGTTTGTCCATTTAACTGCAACATATCGACCGTGTCTTGCTTAGCCCACTCATGATCACATGGCACTGCGACGCTTAACGGTTCGTTATACACATCAATCTCTTTGAACGCCGCCGTTTCATCAACTGCAGCCAATACCAAGCAATCAAGCTTGCCATCTTCAAGTTGACTCACTAGCTGATGGGTCTGCGCTTCATGCAGGTAAAGCTCAAGATCGGGAAAGCACTCTTTAAGGTGAGGAATGATCTTAGGTAAAATATAAGGGCCAACGGTCGGAATAAAACCAATGTGCATCGGCCCTGTCATCGCTTCACCGTGTCCACTTGCCATATCCTTAAAAGTCTTTACTTCATTGAGAATACGCTTGGCTTGTTCAACAAGTTGTAACCCTGATTCTGTAAATATGACCTTCCTTGGACTACGCTCGGTTAACTGAAGTCCAATTTCATCTTCTAGTTTGCGTATTTGACCGCTTAGTGTCGGCTGACTGACAAAGCACGCTTCTGCCGCTTTTCGGAAGTGTTTGTGCTCTGCGAGCGCCACCAAGTATTCAAAGTCACGAATGTTCATGATCAGTCTCTTACCTCTGGTTTAATAAGAACAAGGGGTTTCATAGAAACATTTAAAAGAAAAATGCTCTTGATAGAATTTACCTATCAAAACCATAACATCAAACGATTAGAGCTATCAAAGGATTTGTCTAATAATGGGCTCAACGAAACGAAACAGAGCAAAGAAAAACGTTAAGCTCTGATAGAACAAAATTCAAAATACTATTTAAGGAAATCAATATGTTTGCATCTAAAGAAGGTCAATCAATCCCTCAAGTAACATTCCCAACTCGCCAGGGCGATGCATGGGTTAACGTAACGACGGAAGAGCTATTCAAAGACAAGACAGTTATCGTATTCAGCTTACCAGGTGCGTTTACACCGACATGTTCTTCAAGCCACCTACCTCGTTACAACGAGCTACATTCTGTATTCAAAGATAACGGTGTTGATGACATTCTATGTGTTTCAGTAAACGACACATTCGTAATGAACGCTTGGAAAGCAGACCAAGAAGCTGAAAAAATCACATTCATCCCAGATGGTAACGGTGATTTCACAGACGGTATGGGCATGCTAGTTGAGAAAAACGACATCGGCTTCGGCAAACGTTCATGGCGCTACAGCATGCTGGTTAAAAACGGCGTGGTAGAAAAAATGTTCATCGAAGAAGACGTACCAGGCGACCCGTTCAAGGTTTCTGATGCAGATACTATGCTTAACTACATTGCACCTGAGCACAAAGAGCAAGAGTCAATCACAGTATTCACTAAGCCAGGCTGTCCTTTCTGTATGAAAGCGAAGCAGAACCTAATCGACAAAGGTTTGAACTACGAAGAAGTAGTACTAGGTAAAGACGCGACAACAGTAAGCCTACGTGCAATCTCTGGTCGCACAACGGTTCCACAAGTATTCATCGGTGGCAAACACATCGGTGGTAGCGAAGAACTTGAAGCTTTCCTAGGTTAATGACTTACCATCGATATAAGCTTAATCGTTAAGTTAACTAAGCAATATCAGCTAACCCACCCTCTTGTGGGTTAGCTATTCCAAACACTCTTATCTGAGCTTTGGAAAGAGAATATAGCTTGTGACTCGCCCGTCTTTAACTAACCTATAGTTAGTAACAAGAAGCAGATAGCAATAAAGGCAGAGCTACAAGCTAAACCTAATAAAACAGAATCACAAAACTGACCCGCAATCCTGACTCTTAAAAAATCACCAGAGTTGGAGGGGTTCGTTCAAACTAAATTTAGCTATTGCGAGAAAATTATTATGAAACAAGTCAATGTAGATGTAGCAGTTATCGGGGGCGGTACGGCAGGTTTAGGTTCTTACCGCGCTGCAAAAGCACACACTGACAGTGTTGTGATGATTGAAGGCGGCCCTTACGGTACAACCTGTGCTCGTGTTGGTTGTATGCCATCTAAACTGCTTATTGCAGCGGCTGAAAGTGTACACCAAATTGAGAAAGCTCCGGCTTTTGGCGTTCACCCACAAGGTGATATCGTGATTAACGGCCGTGAAGTAATGGACCGAGTGAAGTTTGAACGTGACCGTTTTGTTGGTTTTGTTTTAGAAGGTGTTGATGAAATTCCAGAGCAAGACAAGATCTCTGGCTACGCAAAGTTCTTAGATGACAACACGCTACAAATCGATGACCACACGGTTGTGACGGCTAAGCGTATTGTTATCGCAACAGGTTCTCGCCCTGCCTACCCTGCAGTTTGGAATGAACTTGGCGACCGTCTAATCATTAATGATGACGTATTCAGCTGGGATGATTTACCAGAATCAGTGGCGGTATTTGGCCCGGGCGTTATTGGCCTAGAGCTTGGTCAGTCACTGCACCGCTTGGGTGTAAAAACAAAACTGTTCGGTTTAGGTGGTCAAGTAGGCCCGGTAACCGACCCAGAGATCATGGCTTACGCAGACAAAGCCTTCAATGAAGAATTCTACCTTGATGCAGACGTAAAAATCGAAAGCATGAAACGTATTACTACTGAATCGGGTGAAGATCGCGTCGAGATCCAGTTCATCAATAAAGAAGGTGAACTAGAAACTAACGTCGTTGAATATGTACTTGCAGCAACAGGTCGTCGTCCAAACACTGATAAGCTTGGCCTAGAGAATACCTCTCTAGAACTTGATGAACGTGGTGTTCCTATCGCAGACCACTACACACTACAAACATCGCTACCATCAGTATTTATTGCCGGTGACGCAAGTAACCAACTGCCTCTACTACATGAAGCAGCAGACCAAGCACGTATTGCGGGTGATAACGCAGGTCGCTTCCCAGAGATTCGTGCAGGCCTACGCCGTTCTAAAATCTCAGCGGTATTCTCTGACCCACAAATCGCGATGGTTGGTGAAACTTACAAAGAGATCACCACACGCTTAGGCACATGTGGTTGTTTCGCAACAGGTGATGTGTCTTTCGAGAACCAAGGTCGTTCACGAGTGATGCTGCGCAACAAAGGTATTCTGCACGTATACGGCGAGCAAGGTACAGGCCGCTTCCTTGGTGCTGAAATGATGGGACCAAACGCAGAACACTTGGCTCACCTATTAGCTTGGGCACACCAGAACAAGATGACGGTTTCTGAAATGCTAGACATGCCGTTCTACCACCCAGTGATTGAAGAAGGTGTGCGAACAGCGCTACGTGACCTCAATGCGAAACTGCACCTAGGTCCAGAGATGGTGAAACACTGTCTAGATTGTGGCCCTGGTTGTTAATCGCAGATCATCAGGAAAGATAGCAGCTTGCTCTATTAACAGAAACTAGATACTAAAAAGGAAAGCCATTGGCTTTCCTTTTTCTTTTGGCTGAACGCATCAGCTAATCAAAGTTAAACTCGTCATTTCAGAACCGAGGGACAAGGTATCTGGAATCTCTTGAAGCCATTGCGTCACTAAAAGCTTTAAGCAATTACTTCTCAGCAGCAATCACAGAGATCTCAACAAGTAGCGCTTCACGAGCCATATCACCCGTTACACATGCGCGTGCTGGAGCGTGACCTTCAGGAACCCATGCATCCCATACTGCGTTCATTTCTTGGAAGTCTTTCATGTCTTTCAAGTAAATCGTTGCTGACAGCATGTGCTCTTTATCGCTGCCCGCTTGCTCAAGTAGGGCTTCCACTTTATCCAGCATCGTTTGTGTTTGTTCTGTGATGTCTTTAGTTGCATCAGCACAAACTTGGCCACATAGGTAGATAGTACCGTTGTGTTTAACAATACGGCTCATGCGTTGCTTCGTTTCTTGGCGCTCAATCATCGACTTTATCTCTCTGTGTCACCGTGATCCAATATCTTGTGACGTGTTATTATCAGGGCAACAAGCATAACGCGAATCAAACCCAAGATGACATGCATTCATTGCAATAAAAGTGAAAAAATCCGTAACAAACTCGGCCGCTGCCAACGTTGTATGAACCAACTGATGGTGTTGTCGATTTTAAGTTGGGGGGTGTGGTGGTTCTTTTTCAAAGAAGACCCAAAAACCATCAATGCCATCGCCTTGATGATGGCCGCTTTCGCGTTCAGTGGGTTGCTGTCGTTACATTGGATAATGAAATTTTTCGTGCTGCCTTTAAGGAACAAAAAGCGTTAACAGAGAGACTTTATTAGATAAACGATAATGGCTAGATGTTCGATTCAATGACCCGATAGTGCTTCGATTTAACGACCTATCTTCACTTCCCAAACAGCAGATAGAAAAAAGCCCCAGAACCAATCGATTCTAGGGCTTTCTTAGAAAATTCTAAGAAAAAGCAGTGGTACTTTAATAGACCGGACTTTTCTTAGTTTGTTCCCAAAAAAGATCAGATTTTTGATCTTTTTTTTAGGTGCCATAAAATCAATGCCTTATGCAACATTCACCTTTGCGATAATCTGTTCAACCAAGTTCACTTCCAACGCCACTTCATCACATGCATGTTGGCGAGGACACTGATCACAATCTTTCAGTACCTTCTCAGGTAGCAAAGATTTCGATGTTGGTAAAAAGTCATGCTTCATAAAGAACTCTGGGGTACGAGTCAGCACAAACACCTTCTTAATGGCCATTTGTCGCGCTTTATCAACCAAGTGCTGCACAATAGCGGTGCCCTGCCCTTGGCCTTGCCAACCAGCTTCAACACCTAACGAACGAATTTCCGCTAAACCAGAGTCATACACATAGAGTGATGCACAACCTGTCACCTCACCATGATGCTCTGCGACGGCAAACGAACCAATATCACGCACCAGTTCATTACGAGAACGAGGCAAGTTTTCACCCATATTCGCCCAGTAGGCCACCATGCCTTCCAACGCTTCAATATCGGTCAGACGAGCAGAACGAACCTTAACGATAGAAGTATCACGCTGTGATAAACGCTTCTCTGCTTGGTCAACCGCGTAAGCCACTTGTTGTGGTGATACACCGCCTAGCGCACTACGTTTTTCAAGACACGACTCAATGGTCAGGATGTCATACACATCCTCTTCAATCACCTCAGAGAACTCTTTCATCTCTGCGATGGTTAACTCTTCTAATGCACAGCCTTTAGCAATCGCTGCGACGACTGTTACACCAACAATATGGTGAGCTTCACGGAAAGGAATGCCTTTCGCTACTAAGTAATCAGCCAATTCTGTTGAGTTCGCATAACCTTGCTTCGCTGCTTCAAGTGTACGTTCGCCGTTCACTTTAATGCCATCAAAACAAAGAGCAGCCATTTCCATACAATCATTCCAAGTATCTAAAGCGTCGAACAGACCTTCTTTATCTTCTTGCATGTCTTTGTTGTACGCCAAAGGCAGAGCTTTTACAGTCATCATCATTGCAGCTAATGAACCGTACACACGGCCAGTTTTGCCACGAATTAGCTCTAGCGCATCTGGGTTTTTCTTTTGTGGCATCAGAGATGAACCTGACGTCACTGTATCTGCTAACTCGATGAAGTTCGATTCACCCGAGTTGTAGAAAATCATATCTTCTGCAAGACGCGAAAGGTGAAGCATTGAGATAGATGCAATCGACATCAGCTCCATCACATGGTCACGGTCAGAAACTGAATCTAGAGAGTTACGCGTTGCACGATGGAAACCTAAGTTGTGAGCTAACTCTTCACGGTCCATCGGGTAAGCAGTTCCAGCAAGGGCACCAGAACCCAGCGGACATGTATCTAGACGCTTAATCGCATCATTCAAACGAGAATAATCACGCTCAAGCATTTCAACGTAAGCCAAGCACCAGTGAGCAAAAGTTACCGGCTGAGCACGTTGTAAGTGAGTGTAGCCAGGAAGTACGGTTTCTTGATGCTGAGAAGCGACGTTCACCATTTGGCTTTGTAGGCGATCCAATGCAAGTAGCAGTTGGTTACCTTGCTGACGACACCATAGTTTAAGGTCTGTCGCCACTTGGTCATTACGAGAACGGCCAGTGTGAAGTTTTTTGCCCAAGTCACCGACTTTGCCGATAAGTTGTTGCTCGACCCAGCTGTGAATATCTTCTGCATCAGAACGTAGAATCTGTTCAGGATCTTCCATCACCTCAAGTTTTAGCTCATTCAACGCTAACTCAAGCTTCTGTTGCTCTTCTTCGGTTAATACGTTGACCGACAGTAGAGCTTTAGACCAGGCAATTGAGCCCACAATGTCTTGCTCAGCCAATCGGTAATCAAAACGAAGAGAATCGTTAAAATCTTTAAACCGGGTGTCTGCTGCTTGGGTAAATCTACCGCCCCATAATGCCATTGTGTATCTCCTAATTGCACAGTGCTCACTGTTTTTGCAAATGATAATTCTGATTAAAATTCAGTATTTTTCTGATGGTTTAAACTTACGGCAATTCAAAATGAAAATAAAGTATTGATTCATTATTTTCACATATTTATTCACCGATAGTTTAATCCATTATTTATTTTCAGCGTGATTCGCGAATTATATGCCATTCAATGATAAAAACCGAAGCTGATTTATTAGACTAATAGATAGAAAAAAGCCCATTCACTAATCAATAGTGGATGGACTTTGCACAATAATGTCTATTTGCTAGCCTTCCGTTATTCGTAAAAGGCTAGCTCACTAACTCATTGTTCGGATTACTTTTGGCTATTCAGAGCACGGATACGGCTTGATAGCGAGTAAAGACGGATAAAGCCTTCAGCGTGGCTTTGGTCGTAAACTTCATCTTCACCAAAGGTTGCAAACTCTTCTGAGTACAGGCTGTTGTCAGAACGCTTCTGAGTCACCGTTGCATGGCCTTTGTAAAGTTTGATAACCACTTCACCATTTACGTCTTGTGCTAGTTCATCTGTTGCCGCAAGAATTGACTTACATAGTGGAGTGAACCAACGGCCATCGTATACAAGGTGAGAAGCTTTAACACCTAGCTCTTCACGGAATTCGAATGCCGCTTTATCAAGAACCAGTTGCTCTACTGCGCGCAGTGCTTCCATCATGATTGTGCCACCTGGAGTTTCGTAACAACCACGAGACTTCATGCCAACAAGACGGTTCTCTACGATATCGATACGACCAACACCGTGCTTCGCACCCTTCTCATTTAGGTAAACCAGTGCGTTGTATGGCGTCATTGTTTCGCCATCAACCGCTACCACTTCACCTTTTTCAACTTTAAGCGTCACAGTTTCAGATTCGTTTGGCGCTTGCTCTGGGTCTACAGTCCAAGCCCAGCAATCTTCATCCGGTGCGTTCCATGTATTTTCTAGCACGCCGCCCTCTGTAGATATATGCCATGCGTTTGCATCACGCGAGTAGATCTTAGTAAGAGAAGCCGTACAAGGGATGTTACGTTCAGCTAAGTAATCTAGACACTCTTCACGGCTCACTAGATCCCATTCACGCCATGGTGCAATTACGTGTAAGTCTGGTGCGAGAGCAGCAAATGCGCCTTCAAAACGAACTTGGTCGTTCCCCTTACCTGTACAGCCGTGACACAGTGCGTCTGCACCGACTTTACGTGCAACCTCAACCTGAGCTTTCGCGATAATTGGACGAGCCATTGAAGTACCTAGTAGGTATTTACCTTCGTAGTAAGCGCCAGTTTTTAGCGTTGGGTAGATGTAATCTGCCACCATCTCTTCTTTAAGGTCAGCGATGTAACACTCAGATGCACCAGAAGCTTTTGCTTTCTCTTCAATACCAATCAGCTCTTCATCGCCTTGGCCTACATCTGCAACAAATGCGATAACTTCGCAATCATAGTTCTCTTTCAACCATGGAATAATTACTGATGTGTCTAGACCGCCAGAGTAGGCTACTACAACTTTCTTTACGTTAACTTTGCTCATTTTCTTTCTCCTAGTTTCCATACTGCACATGGCGGTCAGCGTTGGAAATGACTTCATTATTATGTGTTAAATTTATTTGTCTAAATTCTTTAAGTAGTGACTCGTGGTGAGGTCTACTGAGGTAAAAACTGCGTTCCTATGCTTTTACCTGAAAACAGTTGTGTTAGCTTTTCTGGGTATCGCCAAGTGGCAACTTCGATTGGTCGTCCAAGGTCGTTAGCGGCTTCTAGTGCGGCTTGAACCTTAACGATCATGCCATCGGTAATCACTTTGCCTGTAATAAGGTCATCAGCTTGTTGTTGATTAAGGCTTGGAATCAGGTGACCTTTGCCATCCAACACACCGCTTACATCAGAAAGCAGTACCAGTTCAGCATCAAGCGCGCCTGCAACGGCAACCGCAGCTTGGTCGGCATTCACATTCATCAGTTGGCCTTGCTCAGTCAGACCAATTGAGCTAATGATTGGCAGTGCGCCCGCATTAAGAATCGCTTGCAGGACGGTTGAGTCGCCCGGCTCCGCTTTTCCTACCGCGCCCAGTTCAGGGTTCAGTTCGCTCACTTTGCATAAACCACCATCTGCAAGGCTCAAACCAACGGCATTGATACCGTCTTTAATTGCCTGACCTTGAAGTAGTTTGTTGGCCGTGCCCGCTAGCGCGCCAGCGATAACAGGGATCTGATCATAAGGAGTAACACGTAGCCCCTCTTTCTTAACGGTTTCGAGGTTCAACTTATTCATCAAATCATCAACAAGGTAACCGCCGCCGTGAACAATCACGATTGGTCGCTGTGCCTGTTGTTGGTAAGCTGAAATCGCACCAAATAACTTGCTAAGTGTTTCACCACAAGATAGCGCAGCGCCACCTAACTTTATGATTAATGGTTGATTATTAAGGCTCATATCTAGATTCCCTTACACTAACGCAGTTAATGGCGCAAAACCATAACGTAAATTTAAACACTGCATCGCTTGGCTAGATGCACCCTTTAATAAGTTATCAATCGCCGAAACAACGATGATGTGCTGACCTTGTACCTTCCAGCCTAAATCGCAGAAAGGTGTCTGTTCTACATCTTGAATTCTTGGCAATGTCTCTTCGAGCAATCTCACGGCTGGCTTACCTTGATAAGCTTGCTCGAAGGCATCTTGTATCTGTTGTTCTGTCACACCGTCAGCCAGTTTCATGGTAATGGTCGCTAAAATGCCACGCTTAAAGTTGCCGAGGTGCGGGGTGAAAATCACATCACATCCTAAATGTGCGACCATTTCAGGTTGATGACGGTGATTGAAGACGCCATAAGCTTGCAGGCTCACTTCGCAGAAGCTGTTAACCATGGTCGCCTTGCGGCCTGCACCAGTTACACCGCTGGTTGCGTTAATCACTGGCCATTGGTTCTCATCAAGTAACTTGGCTTCAACCAAAGGCTTAATCGCCAGTTGTGATGCCGTTGGGTAACAACCCGCTACCGCAACAAGCTGAGCTTCTTTTATTTCTTGTTCGTTCCATTCCGCTAAACCGTAAGCCGCTTTGTCTAGCCATTGTTCGTGTTGATGTTCAAAACCGTAAAACTCTTGATAGAAGTTTTCACCTTTAACTCTGAATGCACCCGATAGGTCGAAAACTTGGCAATCGTTCTCTAGAAAAATGGGCGCTAGGTCGTGACTGACTTCGTGTGCCGTTGCTAGAAAAATCACATCAGACTGTTTAGCCACTTCTTCCGGATTTGTTAAAGGTTGTACTGGCATATCAATCAGGCCAGCTAACTTACCGTGCAGTGCAGCGATAGGTTTGCCCGCATCTACACTATTGGCTGAGACATATAAACCTGATAGCGTGAGCTCAGGGTGTCTGTTTATCATTAGAGCCAGTTCTGCTCCTGTATAGCCGCTTGCACCAATGATCGTGGTTTTCAACATCTCAACACATCCATTCTTGAGGTAAGTTATATTTCAAATTTGACTATTCATACTTAATTTTTAGCTATATTTGATTTCTTATGCATTAAATATGATTTAATATGTGTTTTACCGACTTATGGTTTTCCTGTCAATAGTAGAAGTGAAGATATTATGCAATTACCGAGTTTCCTTGAGGTCTATAAAGGCCTAATTTCCACCGACTCCATTAGCTCAACAGATCCAAGCTGGGATCATGGCAACGAGAAAGTGATCGAAAAAATGGCTCAATGGTTTAAAGACGTAGGCTTTAGCGTTGAGGTCGTGGAAGTCGAACCCGGCAAGCATAATATGGTCGCAAAGATGGGTTCTGGCGAAGGGGGCTTATTGCTTGCAGGACACAGCGACACCGTGCCATTCGATGAAGGACGTTGGAACTTCGACCCTCACGCATTGACAGAACACAACAACCGCTTCTACGGATTAGGCACCGCCGATATGAAAGGCTTTTTTGCCTTCGTTTATGAAGCTGCTAAGAAAATGGATTGGAGCAAGCAAACCAAGCCGCTTTATGTTTTAGCTACGTGTGACGAAGAAACCACTATGCTAGGTGCACGTCATTTCACTGAAAATGCGCCGTTTAAACCGGACTACTGCATTATTGGTGAGCCGACCAGCCTAGTGCCTATTCGCGGTCATAAAGGTCACGTCGCTAATGCTGTGCGAGTAACGGGTAAATCAGGTCACTCTTCAGATCCAGCTTTAGGCGTTAACGCCATCGAGATCATGCATGAAGTGTTATTTGCTTTAATGCAGTTGCGTGACAAGTTAGTCAAGGAGTACCACCACCCAGGTTTTGCAATTCCAAGCCCTACCCTAAACCTTGGTCATATCCACGGTGGCGACAGTGCGAACCGTATCTGTGGTTGTTGTGAACTGCACTATGATGTTCGTCCTTTACCGGGCATTAGCTTAGATGGCTTGGATAACATGCTGCGTAGCGCACTTAAAGAAGTAGAAGCAAAATGGCCGGGCAGAATTGAGATTACTCCCCTGCATGAGCCGATTCCGGGTTATGAGTGTCAGCACGATCATCCATTTATCGGTGGCATGGAATCGGTGTGTGAAACCGAATCTCAAACTGTGAACTATTGTACTGAAGCACCTTTTCTTCAGGAGTTATGTCCAACCTTAGTTTTAGGCCCAGGCTCAATCGACCAAGCTCACCAACCGGATGAGTTCTTAAGCTTCGATTTTATTGACCCTACAATTGATGTTCTGAGTAAATCGATCCGTAAATATTGTTTCTAGTTATTACTTTCCTTCCGATATTTTCGTATAAAAGCCACCCGAAAAGGTGGCTTTTATTCTGTTATCCCTGACACAGCCCGATCTTGTAATTAAATTTCACTTTTTCCCTAAGTTTTGAAAAATTTACTTCTCCCGCATTTTTAAACCTAATAATTGCAAACTTAGAATGCTTTATTTGACTAGATACAGCACTTTTCGCTAGATTGTGTACTTAACAAGGAACAATGGATGTAATTTTTTTACGAGGCAGGATGACAATGAACGAGAAATACGCCGCTCTCAAGAGTAACGTAAGCATGCTGGGACGCTTGCTAGGTAACACAATCCAAGATGCACATGGTGACGTTA
The DNA here is from genome assembly GCF_041467175.1 of Vibrio sp. 10N.247.310.24. NCBI lineage: Bacteria > Pseudomonadati > Pseudomonadota > Gammaproteobacteria > Vibrionales > Vibrionaceae > Vibrio > Vibrio sp. 10N.247.310.24. The sequence goes on along the minus strand of NZ_JBFSUD010000002.1, from coordinate 93,009 downwards.
TCTTAGAGAAAGTGGAGACTATCCGTAAACTTTCCAAATCCGCCCGCGCAGGCAACAAAGCTGACCGTGACAGCCTAGTTGAAGAAATCAAAAACCTGCCGAACGAACAACTCACTCCTGTTGCTCGTGCATTTAACCAATTTCTCAACCTCACCAACATGGCAGAGCAATACCATACGATCTCTCGCCACTGTGAGGAGCATGTTTGTGAACCAGATGTGCTGCAATCTCTATTTTCCAAATTAAATCAGAATGACATCAGCAAGCTAGACGCTGCTCAAGCCGTTCGCGACCTGAACATTGAACTCGTTCTGACTGCACACCCAACAGAAATCACTCGTCGCACCATGATCAACAAGCTGGTTAAGATCAACGAGTGTCTGTCTAAATTAGAATTAAGCGACCTATCACACAAAGAGCGTGTGAAAACCGAACGCCGCTTAGAGCAACTTATTGCTCAAGGTTGGCACTCTGATGTGATTCGTCAGCAACGTCCTACTCCACTTGATGAAGCTAAGTGGGGCTTTGCAGTTGTCGAAAACTCACTTTGGGAAGCTGTGCCTGATTTCCTACGTGAAATGGATGGTCGATTAAAAGGTTACCTTGGTGAAGGCCTGCCAATTGATGCGCGCCCTGTTCATTTCTCATCTTGGATGGGTGGTGACCGCGATGGTAACCCATTCGTAACGCACACCATCACCAAAGAAGTACTGCGTCTGTCTCGCTGGAAAGCCGCAGATCTATACCTAGGTGACGTGAACGAGTTGATTACCGAACTGTCGATGACCAAGTGTAATGATGCCGTTCGTGAATTGGCTGGCGATGAGCACGAAGCTTACCGTGCAATCCTGAAGAGCCTACGTACTCTGCTCAACAACACGCTAGAAGTGCTTGATGCAAAACTGCACGACGCAGAAGTACCGAAGAAAGAAACTCTACAGAACATAGACCAACTTTGGACACCACTTTACGCATGTTACCAATCACTGCACGAATGTGGCATGGGCGTAATCGCGGACGGTTCTCTACTTGATACGCTACGCCGCCTAAAAGCATTCGGCGTGCATTTGGTTCGTCTCGATGTTCGTCAAGAAAGTACTCGTCACTCAGATGTGCTATCTGAATTGACTCGCTACCTAGGCATTGGTGATTACGACCAATGGAGCGAGCAAGATAAGGTTGCTTTCTTAACCAATGAATTAAGCTCAAAGCGCCCACTGTTACCACGCGACTGGGAACCATCTGAGCAGGTCAAAGAGGTTTTAGACACCTGTAAGGTCGTTGCTGCTCAACCTCGAGAAGCCTTTGGTGCTTACGTGATCTCTATGGCTCGTACTGCGTCGGATGTATTGGCTGTACATTTGCTTCTACAAGAATGTGGTTGCCCGTACCGCATGGACGTATGTCCATTGTTCGAAACGCTAGACGACTTGAACAACTCAGAAGCCGTAATGAAACAGCTAATGAGCATCGATTTATACCGTGGCTTTATCCAGAACCACCAAATGGTGATGATCGGATATTCTGACTCAGCTAAAGATGCCGGTGTAATGTCTGCAGGCTGGGCGCAATACGATGCAATGGACAAGCTAGTTAAGGCTTGTGAAGAAGAAGGCATTGAACTGACTCTATTCCACGGTCGTGGTGGTACGGTTGGTCGTGGTGGTGCGCCAGCGCACGCGGCTCTTCTTTCTCAGCCACCTAAAAGCTTGAAAGGCGGCTTACGTGTAACTGAACAAGGCGAAATGATCCGCTTTAAACTTGGCTTGCCAGATGTTGCAGTTAATAGCTTCAACCTATACGCAAGTGCGATTCTAGAAGCGAACCTTCTGCCACCACCAGAGCCAAAACAAGAATGGCGCGACCTAATGGAAGTGCTGTCTGAAGTATCTTGCGAAGCTTACCGCAACGTCGTTCGTGGTGAAGAGAAGTTTGTTCCTTACTTCCGCCAAGCGACGCCAGAGCTAGAGTTAGGCAAGTTACCTCTTGGTTCTCGTCCTGCGAAACGTAACCCGAACGGCGGCGTAGAAAGCCTACGTGCGATCCCATGGATCTTCTCATGGAGCCAAAACCGTTTGGTACTTCCTGCATGGTTAGGCGCTGGTGAAGCGATTCAATACTCTGTCGATCAAGGCCATCAAGCGCTACTTGAAGAGATGTGTCGTGAATGGCCATTCTTCTCGACTCGTCTAGGTATGTTGGAAATGGTGTACTCGAAGTGCAACATGGAAATCGCTAAGTACTACGATCAGCGACTTGTTGACGAAGAGCTATTACCTCTGGGTGAGTTACTGCGTGAACAGCTGCAAAAAGACATCAAAGCGGTGCTGAACGTAGAAAATAACGAGAACTTGATGCAAAGCGACCCTTGGGGACTTGAGTCAATTCGTCTACGTAACATCTATGTTGAGCCACTAAACATGCTTCAAGCGGAACTGCTTTACCGTACTCGTAAGTGCGAAACACCACCAGCAGAGCTAGAAGAAGCGCTAATGGTGACAATTGCAGGTATTGCAGCAGGTATGCGAAACACTGGTTAATTAGTGATTCCATCTACAAAAGAAACAAAAGGTCGCCATTGGCGACCTTTTTGTTTTGCCAAACGACCACTAGTGAGTATTTTGTCAGTTTTTTGGGTTATTTTGTCCATGTATTCTACTTTATGCTTATTATTTAGATATACTACTGCTCCGCTGCAGAAACACTCCAAAATAATAATCTGCGGCACTCGACCAATAAACTGGTCAACCTAGGTGATAAACGGCTTTGTAAGGTGACATAACCAACGATTGAGTTGGTGCTACTTGAACATAACCAATATAACGTGCCATAGAAGCACACTTGTTGTTCAAGTATTTGTTTACTGTTTACCATTTGGATTTCAGACATGTCATTACCACACGTAATTTTAACCGTTTTAAGTACACGCGATGCTACTGGTTACGATATCACAAAAGAATTCTCCGCAAGCATTGGTTACTTCTGGAAAGCTAGCCACCAACAAGTTTACCGCGAGCTAAATAAAATGGCTCAGAACGACCAGGTAACTTGCGTACTTGAGCCTCAAGAAGGCAAACCTGATCGTAAAGTTTACTCTATCACCGATGCTGGCCGTGGCGCGCTAGGTGAATGGTTTGAACAACCAACTGCACACCCAACAGTTCGTGACGAGTTCTCAGCTAAGTTAATCGCTTGTGCTGTACAACCTTCTGATGCGTACCGTGTACAACTTGCTGAACTAGTAGAAGAGTCTCGCAAACTGGTTTCTCACTACAAAGAAATCGAAGCGGCTTACTACGCAACCCCATCTACACTAGATAAGCAAGCACGCCTAGAGCGTCTAACGCTTCGTCGTAACCTACTGATCCGTGAAGCATGGATTGTATGGGCTGACGAAGTACTGCTTGAACTTGGCGCTCTTGCTTAAGTTAAGCTAGAAACTAGAAACTAGAAACTAGAAACTAGAAACTAGAAACTAGAAACTAGAAAAGTAAAAGGCTTGAACTCTTAGAGTCCAAGCCTTTTTTGTATCTATAGGATTTGAAATGTTACTACCAGAAGCTTTTACAAGCGCTTGGGCTTTACTTCCTAGACTTTACTTAAAGCGCAGCGACTTGTGGACGAACACCTAATGTGTGGCAAAGTGCATAAGTCATTTCTGCACGGTTTAGCGTGTAAAAGTGGAAATCTTTCACACCTTCACGGCTTAGCGTACGAACCATATCGATCGCTTGGCTAGCACCGACTAACTGACGAGTTGTTGGATCATCATCCAAGCCTTCGAACTGCTTCGCCATCCAACCTGGTACTTTTACGTTATTCATCGCAGCAAAACGAGACGCTTGCTTGAAGTTAGAAACCGGCAAGATACCCGGTACAATCTCTACGTCAACGCCAGCCGCCACACAACGGTCACGAAAACGTAAGTAGCTTTCGACATCGAAGAAGAACTGAGTGATTGCACGGTTTGCACCCGCATCCACTTTACGCTTTAGGTTAATAAGATCAGATTGAGCGCTTTTTGCTTCAGGGTGAACCTCAGGGAATGCCGCTACTGATATATCAAAGTCGTGACGAGATTTAAGCAGCTCGACTAAATCAGACGCATACATATCTGGCGCACCACCGCCTGCTGGAATATCACCGCGCAACGCAACAATACTTTCAATGCCATTTGCCCAGTAATCGTCGGCAATTTGAATCAGCTCTTCGCGGCTAGCATCAATACACGTTAAGTGTGGTGCAGCAACTAAGCCTGTTTGGTTCTTAATTTCTTTAATGATTGAGTGGGTACGATCACGCTCACCCGAGTTTGCACCATAGGTTACTGATACAAATTTAGGTTGAAGTGTTTTAAGACGGTGAACAGAATTCCACAGGGTCTCTTCCATCTTCTCACTGCTTGGTGGGAAAAATTCAAATGACACATTGATGTTGTCAGAAAGCTCTGCAATATTCTGATTTAAAGCGTCGATATGACTTGCGTGTGTGTATCCCATCTTACTCTCCCTGTGGCAAAAGCAACCACTAAATAATCTCAAATCCCTAGCGACGTTTAGACGTCTATATGTCTCCAGAATGAATTGAATACGATTTAATGTCAACAGATCCATTATGAATTTTTTTCAAGTAGATAGTGAGAAAAGCTCAAGCCGATAGGTGGGTCGCAAAGAAGAAATAATGTAGAAAAAAGGCTGAAAACACATCGTGCTTTCAGCCTTATTTATCTTAGTGGATAGTATGCTATTTACGCATTTAAACAATTAATCTGAGTATTAAAGCAATTGATCTGACTATTAAGCCAATCGCTCTAAGTACTAAACCAACCGCTCTAAGTATTAAAACAGGCTAGACATTCTGTTTAAATCAGACTGAATTGCACCAGCTGTCACTTCACGGCCAGCACCTGGGCCACGAATAACCAATGGATTATCTTTGTACCATTTGCTCTCGATCGCAAAGATGTTGTCGCAAGGCAGTAAGTTCGCCAGAGCGTGTTCTTTAGATAACGCTTCAACGCCTACCGTTGCCTTACCATTCTTCTCTAAACGCGCTACGTAACGAAGGACCTTCTGTTGAGACTGCGCTTTCTCTAAACGCTCGGCCAACTCTTCACTCAGTACAGAAGCTTTATCAAAGAAGTCATCCACTGACAGATCTTGTAATTCTTCAGGTACCAATGATTCTACTTTGACGTTTTCAGGCTCAATATCTAAACCCGATTCACGCGCCAGAATCACTAGCTTACGCATCACGTCTGAGCCATCGAGGTCAGCGCGAGGATCCGGTTCCGTCAGGCCTTGCTGCCACGCTAAGTCAACCAACTCGCTGAATGACACCGTGCCATCAAACTGTTGGAATAACCAAGATAGAGTGCCCGAGAAGATACCTGACAGAGCAATAATATCGTCACCGCTTTCGCGCAGGTCACGTACCGTGTGGTTAATCGGTAAGCCAGCGCCGACTGTCGCGTTGTACAACCAGTGACGGCTGATCTTAGCGAAAGCATCCTGTACTTGATGGTAATACTCACTTGATGCAGAACCTGCCACCTTGTTAGCCGAGATCAGGTGAATACCTTGTTGTGCAATTTGCAGGTACTTTGCTGCAAGCACAGGGCTTGCAGTGACATCTAACACAACCGCTTCATCGTAGCCCTGAATAGAACCCAAACGCTCTAGCCAGTCGTTGCCGTTATTGGCAATCGCTTCATCATCAAAACGCTTGCTCACAGAAGTCGCATCAATGCCTTGATCATCGAACCAATAAGTTTGGCTATCAACCACCGCAACCAATTCAAAGTTCATTCCACGACGCTTTTCAAGTTCAGCCTTTTGTTCAGCAAACAAGCTTAACCAACTTGAACCAATGTTGCCCTTACCACACAAGGCAATCGCAACACGCTTTTGCGCTTGGAACAGTTGAGAGTGAATGCCTTTCACTAGGCTTGATGTTTCACTCTTACGAATCACAGCCACCAAGCTTAAGCCAGAGTTCGCTTCTGAGATAAACTCAACCGGCGAGCTCTTAAGCTGCTGGTAGAAACCGTAGCAATGGTTCGGGTTCTTAGTCACACCAGCACCCACTGCTGCAATTAGAGAGAAACCTTCTTTGAGCTTAATTTCCGCTTCAATCGCGTGATCTTGTAGATATTCTAAAGCGCCACCAGCGATCTCTTCTGTATAAGCAAGGCGCAAACAGTGCTGATCGGGTTCAAGCTCATAAGCAAGCGGCTCAAGTTGAGCGCGCTTAAGCCCTTCCAGTACTTCACTTTCTAAACGGTCAAAATCATGACCGTGACCAAAAGTCAGCTGCACGATCAGAACTTCATCCAGAGAGGTAATGATTTTTGCGCCACGACCCGATGCCAGTACACGCTCTATCTGTGTAGAGCCCGCCTCTGGCTGGTAGCTGCAGCGCAAGCTGAGATCCATAGCACTTTGAGCCACAGGCTGTAGCGTTCGGCTATGGAGCACTGGAGCCGCCAGACGAGCGAGTTCACTCGCTTCATCAAGGCGAAGCAGAGGCAGTAAACACGCATCCGAAACCAAACGAGGGTCAGCGCTGTATACGCCCGCCACGTCACTCCAAATCGTCACACGTTCAACTTCAGCCAAGGCGCCAATCACAGTTGCTGAGTAATCCGAGCCGTTACGACCTAGCAGTACCGTTTCGCCTTCGCAGTTCTGAGCCATAAAGCCCGTAATCACCACTCGGCAATGCGTATGCTGAGCCAAAACTTCTTTAATCAGAGGATAAGAGCGAGCACGGTCAACTTCAGGCTGAGCCCCCGCTTCTGCACGTAAAAATGCACGAGCGTCTTGAGCAACCGCTTGCAAGTCATGCTGGCACAACAAAGTCGCCAACAAGCGTGAAGACCAAATCTCGCCATGACCCAGCACTTGCGCTTTTTGTGCTTCGCTCAAGGGAGCAGTGAGCTCACCCAAAGCAGTAAATTCTTGTTGAATAGTGGCCGTTAGCTGAGCCGCAGACTCACCTTCAAGCAGCGCTTCAATCAGCTCAAGCTGGAACTGACGAAGGGTTTGTAGACATTCATGCGCAATACGACCATCTTTGTCGAGCGCTTCAACAAACTCAATCAAGCGGTTAGTTGTTTTACCCGCAGCCGATACCACGACCAAGTCAGTAGCTGACGAGTATTCTCTAAGAATATTGACCACGCGTTGGTAACACTCAGGGTTCGCTAAACTGCTGCCACCAAATTTATGTAGCTGGCGAAAGGTTGTCATTATTAAACCTCCCCTTCTGCGATAAAGCCTTGTGTTTTTTCAAACGCTTGCTTGAGATCATCAATCAAGTCTTCTGCATCTTCAAGGCCAACAGAAAGGCGCAGTAATTGTTGAGAAACACCCGCTTCTGCTAATGCTGCTTCGCCCATAGCACGGTGAGTCATCGACGCTGGGTGACAAATCAGGCTTTCAACACCGCCCAATGATTCAGCCAAAGAAAATAGCTCTAATTTATCCACAAAATATTTAAGTGCTTCAAAAGATCCCGAAAATTCAAAGCTCAGCATGGAACCAAAGCCCAACTGCTGTTTCTTCGCGATCTCGTGACCCGGATGTTCAGGAAGGCTTGGGTGGTAAATCGTACCCACCAGATCTTGTTGTTGCAGAGCCGTCAGAATTTCACGTGAGCTCTCTTCGTGAACGCGCATACGTGCACCTAGCGTACGAATACCACGTAGCGTCATGTAGCTATCAAATGGTGTGCCGGTTGCACCAATACAGTTACCCCACCATGCTAGCTCTTCAGCGTGCTCTTCTGTCTTAGTAACTACAACACCACCAATGACATCTGAGTGTCCGTTGATGTATTTAGTGGTTGAGTGGATAACAAAATCCGCACCCAGCTCTAAAGGCTTTTGGAACACAGGCGTCAAAAACGTGTTGTCGACAGCAACCAGAGCACCTACTTCTTTCGCTTTACGGCAAGTTTCTGCAATATCAACCACACGAACCAATGGATTCGATGGCGTTTCGATTAAGATCAACTTTGGCTTAAGCGCGATCGCCGCATCTAGTGCAGCTTGATCCGATTGATCAACAAATAGAACTTTGAAGTCACCTTTGAGCGAGCGTGTGTTAAACAGACGGTAAGTACCGCCATAGCAGTCGTGCGGTGCAATAATAAGATCATCGCCACCTAAGAAAGCGGATACCCATAAGTTAAGTGCCGACGTACCACAGTTAGTGACAACCGCGCCTTTACCAGACTCAAGCTCAAATAGTGCCGTTTCTAATAGACCGCGGTTTGGGTTACCAGAGCGGGTATAATCGTACTTTGGCACTTCACCAAAAGCGGGAAACCCATAGTTAGTCGAAAGATAAATAGGTGGGACAACGGCATGGTGTTGCGTGTCTGACTCGATACCAGTACGTACTGCGATGGTTGCTGGCTTCCGGCTGCTCATAGGTGCTTCCTTACAAGTTTTGCGTCTGAGAATCACAGCTGCTTGTCGGCATTTTGTGGCTGTGTTAGATATATGTTACTCACTTTACTTTCATAAACGTGAGACGTCAACACTTCCGGACGTCTATATGTCTTTGCTTATGGCAGTAAATCCCGCTAAAATCAGCACTATTAATTTATTCTAACAACTAAAGTGATGAAGGTACGCAATGGCCGACTGGAATGGTGAATACATAAGCCCATATGCTGAGCATGGAAAGAAAAGCGAACAAGTAAAGAAAATTACAGTTTCTATCCCTCTAAAAGTGTTAAAGGTTCTTACTGACGAGCGCACTCGCCGCCAGATCAATAACCTACGCCATGCAACAAACAGTGAGCTACTGTGCGAAGCCTTTCTACATGCGTACACAGGCCAACCACTGCCAACGGATGAAGACCTTCGTAAAGATCGTCCAGACGACATCCCGACTGAAGTCAAAAAACTGATGACAGAGATGGGCATCGAGTTCGAAGCGTTTGACGAAGAATAAAAACAACTCAGTCACCGCCTTCATTATTGATTCGCTATAGCTGAACCCTATTTGTCACATCACCCACTACGTTATCTGTAGCTGCGCTGTGAATGATAGACATAAAAAAACCGACTCCTATGAGTCGGTTTTTTATTATTCTTTTTCGCTCAATAGAGCAACAGCTATTAAGCTATTAAGGCATTAAGCCATATAGTTAGCAGGCATCTCAATTCGAGCAACGCCAGACTCAACAGCCGCTTCAGCAACTGCTTTTGCAACGCGAGGAAGCAGGCGCGGGTCCATTGGCTTAGGAATGATGTAACCCTTACCGAACTCCAGTGCAGTCTCGCCCGCAGCTGCCAGTACTTCAGCCGGAACTTCTTCTTTTGCTAGTTCACGAATCGCTTTAACCGCCGCTAGCTTCATTTCGTCATTGATTTCGCTCGCACGCACGTCTAGTGCACCACGGAAAATGAATGGGAAACAAAGTACGTTGTTTACTTGGTTAGGGTAATCACTACGGCCAGTACCCATGATTAGGTCAGAACGAACTTCATGTGCAAGCTCAGGCTTGATCTCTGGATCTGGGTTTGAACATGCAAACACAACAGGCTTATCAGCCATCAGAGTAAGTGCCTTAGCTGGTAGCAGATTAGGACCCGATACACCCAAGAACAGGTCAGCGCCTTCGATAACATCTTCAAGCGTGCGCTTGTCGGTGTTATTTGCGAACAGCTCTTTGTATTCATTCAAGTCATCACGACGAGTGTGGATCACACCTTTACGGTCAAGCATGTAGATCTTCTCACGCTGAGCGCCACACTTAATCAGTAGCTCCATACAAGCAACCGCTGCTGCGCCAGCACCTAAACAAACGATCTTACACTCTTCCAGTTTCTTACCTTGAAGCTCGATCGCGTTAAGCATACCCGCTGCCGTTACAATCGCAGTACCGTGTTGATCATCATGGAAAACAGGTACATCACAACGCTCAATCAGGCGACGCTCGATTTCAAAACAGTCTGGTGCTTTGATGTCTTCTAGGTTAATACCACCAAATGTATCTGCGATATTCGCAACCGTATCAACGAACTCATCGATTGTGCGGTGTTTTACTTCAATATCGATAGAATCTAAACCAGCAAAACGCTTAAACAGTAGCGCTTTACCTTCCATAACTGGTTTAGAAGCAATAGGACCAAGATTACCCAAGCCAAGAATTGCAGTACCGTTAGAGATAACTGCAACCATGTTGCCTTTACCTGTGTACTTATAAACGTTATCGACATTCTGTGCGATCTCGCGAACAGGCTCAGCTACGCCAGGACTGTATGCCAGTGCTAGGTCTTCTGCAGAGTTTGCAGGCTTCGTCAGTTCTACGGCAATTTTGCCTGGAATTGGGAACTCATGATAATCAAGAGCTTGCTGACGGAATTGTTCTTGAGGCGATAATTCTTGAGGGGATTGATCTTGGCGGCTGTCTTCAGACATAGGTGTAGGTTCCTAGGATATTATTATTTGGGGGATCTTGTTCATGTTAATGGATGTACTTCAAAGTTCCTAGGTGGTTGAAGCATCTGTATCATTAAAAAACGAGATTTCACTACTAATAAGACCAGTGGGCAGTTGAAATTACTGTCGCCTGCTCAACTTTAGAGCGAATTTCGAGGAAGGAGTGTTGGGGTAAGCGATGAAATAAAATTTACGCCAGTAACCTACCACTTTAAATGAGCTAATAATGAAATACGATTCAGTATTTTTTCAAATTTCAGGCAACAAAAAAGGACACCGAAGTGTCCTTTTTATGTCTAAATAGCGAGAATTACTTCTTGCTAGAAAGAGCACCGAAACGCTTGTTGAAGCGATCAACACGGCCGCCTGTATCTACGATACGTTGCTTACCAGTGTAGAACGGGTGACATTTGTCACATACGTCTAGGTGGATTGATTCTTTTGCTAGCGTTGAGTTGAACTCAAATGTGTTGCCGCAAGAACAAGTTGCAGAAACTGCTTTGTATTCTGGGTGGATACCAACTTTCATGGGAAAACCTCAATTAGGCCGCGTCGCCATCCGATTCTAAGCCGGACACCACACGTAGTTAAAAAATAAATAAAGACACCGCTGTATCACTAAACCGCGATAAAGCCATACCTTTAAGGCGCAGTATAGTAATGAATCTGTGAGGTAGGATCAACTGATTTGATACATTTTTCACCAACACTGTCCTTAAACCTTCTATTAAGCGTTATTTTCTGGCTCCAGTAGCATTCAAGCCTCAAGTAAGCTCTGTCATCTAAACTGCTCCTCGAATTTAACGCCCTTATCCATTAGACTGTTCGCTCTCGTCAACTCAGATAAAGCCGTCCCTTTATGCGTCCAATGATTGCCCGTGTGGCACTGCCTGTTCCACTCGACAAGCAGTTCGATTACAAGATTCCTAGCCACCTATTTCCGATTATTGGCGGTCGAGTCTCTGTGCCTTTTGGACGACAAACCTTAACAGGCATTGTTACGGCTCTGGTTAACGAATCTGAATTCGAGTTAGACAAACTCAAGCCCATTAAAGCCTTACTAGACAACCAACCCGTTTGGCCGGAATCGGTCTACTCACTCTTGGTATGGTGCAGCCAGTTCTATCAGTATCCACTAGGTGAAACCTTGGCCAACGCACTACCAAGCGCCTTACGAAAGGGCAAAGCGGCCGATTTCGCGACGCTTGTTGAATGGCAACTGACCCCATCAGGTAGAGATCAACTGATGCAAGGCTTTGGTCGTGCCGTCAAACAAGCCAAAGTAATGCACATGCTTGAGCACGGCCCTGTTCCCCATCAAGAATTCATTGATGAAGAAGTGGGCAGCGCGGTACTTAAGACGTTGGAAGAGAAAGGCTGGGTTGAATCGGTAGAGAAAAAGCCGAAGCGCCAGCCGTGGCCAGTTGAGCTCGAAAACGATCAAGATAAGCCAAAACTCAATGAAGAACAGGCTATAGCAATAGCGACAGTAAATAGTCAAACCGACTTCGGTTGCTTCTTGCTAGAGGGTGTAACTGGCTCAGGTAAGACCGAAGTCTACCTGAATATGATCAAGCCGATTCTCGACCAAGGTAAACAAGCGTTAGTGTTAGTGCCCGAGATCGGTCTAACCCCTCAAACGATTAACCGCTTTAAGCGACGCTTTAATGTTCCAGTTGAGGTTATCCATTCTGGTTTAAACGATTCTGAGCGACTAAATGCTTGGTTGTCGGCGCGTGATAAAATAGCGGGCATTGTGATCGGTACTCGTTCAGCTCTGTTCACACCGTTCGCGGATCTGGGCATTATCATTGTCGATGAAGAGCACGACGCCTCTTATAAGCAGCAAGATAGCCTACGCTACCACGCTCGTGATGTTGCCATCATGCGTGCTCATAAAGCGCAGATTCCGGTTGTGCTAGGCTCGGCGACTCCGGCCTTTGAAACGCTGCACAACGCTCAGATCGGTAAATACAGTTACCTCACCCTGACCTCACGCGCAGGTGTCGCGCTGCCGACCACCAATAAAGTGTTGGACGTTAAGGGGGAATATCTAGAAAGTGGCTTGTCTGCGTCGTTGATTGCTGAAATGCAAAGACACCTCAAAGCAGGCAACCAAGTGATGTTGTTCCTCAATCGTCGTGGGTTTTCTCCCGCATTAATGTGTCACGATTGTGGTTGGACAGCGGAATGTAAGCGTTGTGATGCCTACTACACCTATCATCAATACAGCAATGAGATGCGCTGCCACCATTGTGGATCGCAGCAGCATATCGTGCACAATTGCCAAGGCTGTGGTTCGGCTAATTTAGTGACTGTAGGTGTCGGCACCGAGCAACTTGAAACACAACTTGGTCAACTATTCCCTGAATACAAAACCATTCGCATTGACCGAGACAGCACTCGCCGAAAAGGCAGTTTAGAAAGCGCGTTAGAATCGATTCGTAAAGGTGAATACCAAATTCTGATTGGTACACAGATGCTTGCCAAAGGGCATCACTTCCCAGATGTCACACTTGTGGCATTGCTGGACGTTGATGCCTCTTTATATAGCAGTGACTTTCGCGCCTCTGAGCGATTGGCTCAATTGTTTACTCAAGTCGCCGGTCGAGCAGGACGAGCCAGTAAGCCGGGGGAAGTTATCTTACAAACTCACCATCCAGAACACGGCTTATTACAGGCATTACTGCACAAAAACTACAACCACTTTGCTCAAACTGCATTGGCAGAGCGTAAACAAGCGATGTTGCCACCTTATACCTTCATGACTTTGTTTAGAGCGGAAGCCAATGACACTCGCTTAGTGGAAGAGTTTTTGCGTCAAGTGCGCCACACATTGGAATCGCATCCGTTATTTGACCAATATTGTATGGTGCTAGGACCAACCCCTGCACCACTAGCCAAACGAGCAGGTAAATCGCGCTGGCAGCTTATTTTACAAACACAGACTCGCTCGTTGATGCAAAAGCTATTAATGAGCGCCAAGCCAGCAATCAATATGTTACCCGCTGCGAAAAAAGTCCGTTGGTCACTCGATATTGAGCCGCAAGATCTGAGCTAAACCCACTTGGGTTAAAACTAATGATAAGTTTGTTCACAAATATTTCATATTTCTCGTGAGCAACTTCACACTAGTCATGTGATTTTTGTTAATCTAGCCGTAACTTTACATGGGTGAAACGAATAAAATATTGCAATAAAAAAAGTGTTAGCAACACTTTCACAATATCTATTCGATTACATTTATTATTCATGCCTTAGATACTTAGGCAGCAAAGGAATTAAAAAGAGGGTTTAATTTATGGCGACAATGAAGGATGTTGCCCAGCTAGCAGGCGTTTCAACAGCCACGGTATCACGTGCATTGATGAACCCTGAAAAAGTCTCGGTTTCTACTCGTAAGCGAGTTGAGACAGCAGTACTTGAAGCTGGATACTCACCCAATACATTAGCTAGAAACTTACGTCGCAACGAATCAAAAACCATCATCACTATTGTTCCTGATATCTGTGACCCGTATTTCGCAGAGATCATTCGTGGTATCGAAGATGCCGCAGTAGAAAATGACTACCTCGTTTTACTGGGTGATAGCGGCCAACAGAAGAAGCGTGAGTCTTCATTTGTTAACTTAGTATTCACCAAACAAGCTGACGGCATGCTACTACTTGGCACCGACCACCCGTTTGATGTCAGTAAGCCTGAACAAAAAAATTTACCGCCGATGGTGATGGCGTGTGAGTTTGCCCCTGAGCTTGAACTCCCTACCGTACACATCGATAACCTGACCTCAGCATTTGAAGCGGTGAACTACCTAGCTCAGTTAGGCCATAAACGTATCGCTCAAATTTCAGGGCCCATATCGGCAACGCTGTGTAAATTCCGCCAACAAGGTTACCAACAAGCACTACGTCGTGCAGGAGTATCAATGAATCCTGCCTACAGCACTGTCGGTGACTTTACCTTTGAAGCGGGCGCTCAAGCTGTTCGTCAATTACTCGCTCTTCCTGAACAACCTACAGCGATCTTCTGTCATAACGATGCGATGGCCATCGGCGCGATTCAAGAAGCGAAAAAATTAGGCTTACGCGTTCCTCAAGACCTATCGATTGTCGGCTTTGATGACATCCAATTCGCTCAATACTGCGATCCACCGCTAACCACTATTTCTCAGCCTCGTTATGAGATTGGACGCCAAGCAATGTTGATGATGCTCGACGTACTTAAAGGCAACGATGTGCAAGCGGGGTCGCGCCTGCTTGAAGCCAAATTAGTCGTTCGAGGTAGTACAGCGCCGCCTCGAATCTAATCTGAAGAAATATCCTTATAATTCTGCGGCACATTTTGATGTGCCGCTTCCATTTCTGCACTGTTATCCTCGCTCAATCTGGATTACCATGAGAGCAGAATCAGCAACTATTGAATTGTCTTGTGGCTAATAGAGATTATGTAAAGCGCGGTCGTGGCACAAAAAAACCGACCAAAAAACAAGCCCCTCGCCGTAAACCATGGCGTAGTGGTCTTTTGGCGATCCTCCTTGCCGGTGGTTTTGGTTACGGCCTTTACCTATTGAGTAATGATCCTGAGCCGCCAGCACCGACTCCAGTGGTAACCAAACCAAAGCCTAAGCCGAAACCAGCAAAAGTAATTCCGCCCCCTCCAGAGGAGAAGTGGGATTACGTTGAAACCTTGCCAAGTCGTGAGATTGAAGTAAAAGCCAAAGAGCAACAGATCTCGAAGATCCCTTACATCATGCAATGTGGCGCGTACAAAACCTCAAGCCAAGCTGAAGCACGTAAGTTGGATATTGCTTTCCAAGGTATCTCAAGTTCAATCCGTAAAAAAGATGGAAGTAGCTGGTACCGTGTGGTTCTAGGGCCATATAAATTGAAGCGTGATGCAGAGCGAGATCGCCATAAGCTGCAGCGAGCGAAAATCGAACCTTGTGCTATTTGGAAAGACACCGAGTAGTTATAGATTTAGCCGCAGAAGCAGAAGCAGAAAAACCAAACACCGAAAGCCTCCCATTGTGGAGGTTTTCTTTTATCTACACCCTTTAGCCAAATTTCCTTACAACTTCCGCCGATAAGTTGCGCGACATCACTCGACCTTCCTTGAATTATCCGAGCACCATCCTCATATACTTTTTATACCCAAAGATAAGAAATATTAAGAGGCCCTACTCGTGACTACCATTGTATCTGTACGTCGTAATAATAAAGTCGTCATCGCGGGTGATGGACAAGTATCTCTAGGCAACACCGTAATGAAGGGCAATGCCCGTAAAGTACGTCGCCTATACAACAACAAAGTACTGGCCGGTTTTGCTGGCGGTACGGCAGATGCTTTCACGCTATTCGAAAAATTTGAAAGCAAGCTGCAAATGCACCAAGGCCACCTAACCAAAGCTGCCGTTGAGCTGGCGAAGGATTGGCGTAGCGACCGTGCTCTACGTAAATTAGAAGCACTGCTAGCAGTAGCGGATGAAACTGCTTCATTGATCATCACAGGTAACGGTGACGTCGTTCAACCAGAAAACGACCTGATTGCGATCGGTTCGGGCGGTAACTTCGCTCAAGCAGCAGCCACTGCACTATTAGAAAATACAGATTTAGATGCGCGTGAAATCGCAGAAAAGTCGCTGAACATTGCGGGCGATATCTGTGTATTCACCAACCATCACCACACTATTGAAGAACTAGAAAGCACCGTTGAACTGCCAAAGCCAGAGTAACGACCGCTTCCATCAATAACGTTGTATTCAACAGTGATTAAAGAATTAAGGAAAAACCATGTCTGAGATGACTCCTCGCGAAATTGTTCACGAACTCAATCGCCACATTATCGGCCAAGACAACGCTAAGCGCTCAGTGGCTATCGCCCTTCGTAACCGCTGGCGTCGTATGCAGCTTGAAGAAAGTCTGCGTGTTGAAGTATCACCAAAAAACATCCTGATGATCGGCCCAACCGGTGTCGGTAAAACTGAAATTGCTCGCCGTCTTGCGAAACTAGCAAACGCGCCTTTCATCAAGGTAGAAGCGACTAAGTTCACTGAAGTGGGCTACGTAGGTAAAGAAGTTGAAACCATCATCCGTGATCTAACGGACGTTGCCATCAAGATGACACACCAACAAGCGATGGAAAAAGTACAGTACCGCGCTGAAGAACAAGCTGAAGAACGCATTCTTGATGCCCTTCTACCACCAGCACGTGATGCTTGGGGTCAGAACGAGCAATCAACTGAAGACACCACTTCTTCAAACACTCGTCAGATTTTCCGCAAGAAACTGCGTGAAGGTAAGCTAGATGACAAAGAGATTGAAGTTGATGTAGCGGCGCCACAAATGGGTGTTGAAATCATGTCACCTCCAGGCATGGAAGAGATGACAAACCAGCTACAAGGCATGTTCCAAAACCTCGCTGGCGATACCAAGAAAAAGCGTAAGATGAAAATCAAAGACGCATTCAAAGCACTAACGGAAGAAGAAGCTGCGAAGCTTGTGAACCAAGAAGAGCTAAAAGAGAGCGCGATCTTCAACGCTGAAAACAACGGCATCGTATTCATCGATGAGATCGACAAAATCTGTAAGCGTGGCGACAGCTCTGGCCCAGACGTATCTCGTGAAGGTGTTCAGCGTGACCTGCTCCCTCTTATCGAAGGCAGCACAGTATCAACTAAGCACGGTATGGTTAAAACTGACCACATCTTGTTTATCACTTCAGGTGCATTCCAAGTGGCTAAGCCATCTGAACTGATCCCTGAATTGCAAGGTCGTCTGCCAATCCGTGTCGAACTAGAAGCACTATCAGCACATGATTTCAAACGTATTCTTACTGAGCCAAAGGCATCACTGACAGAACAGTACATTGCCCTGATGAAAACAGAAGATGTCGGCATTGAGTTCACTGAAGATGGCATCAACCAAATTGCTGACGCAGCATGGCGTGTGAACGAAACCACTGAAAACATCGGTGCGCGTCGTCTACATACCGTCATGGAGCGCCTAATGGATGAGATTTCATTCGACGCAACAGACCGAGCAGGCAGCAAATTGGTGATTGATGAGGCTTATGTAATATCTAAGCTTGGCGAGCTCGTAGAAGACGAAGACCTAAGCCGCTTCATCCTGTAGCACACCAAACTCCAACTTATTGCTCTATCTCAAAGAAATAGCAGCTAATAAGCGAATTCAAGGCCCACTTTCGAGTGGGCTTTTTATTACCCGAAAAATGGGCGTATACTCAAATCACAGTATGAAACGAAGACTTACAAAGAATTAGACCTACGATGAAACAATCTCTACTGATTTGGCTTGATGCCGCACGCCCAAAAACTCTGCCTCTCGCACTTGTCTCTATTCTTACAGGAAGTAGTTTAGCGTTCGCTGGTGGTCATTTTTCTTTATCAATCGCACTATTGGCTTTTTTAACCGCCACTCTATTACAGATTCTGTCGAACTTAGCCAATGACTATGGCGACGCGGTAAAAGGCACAGACAACGAAAACCGTCTAGGGCCAACACGTGCAATGCAATCTGGCGCGGTGACCGCGAAAACCATGAAGCAAGCGATCATCCTCAACATCGTATTTACCATGCTCGCTGGGCTGATTCTTATCTTTCATGCCTTAACCTCGATTGAGAGTATCTTATCTTTCATTGCGTTGGGCGTATTAGCCATTGTTGCAGCCATCGCTTACACCGTCGGCAATAAACCTTATGGTTATATTGGCCTTGGCGACTTATCGGTATTTATCTTCTTCGGTTTGTTAGGCGTTTCAGGCACATACTTCCTACACACTGGTCATGTTGAGCCAAGCCTATTTCTTCCGGCCTTAGGCTGTGGATTAATGGCGGTTGCGGTACTCAACATCAACAACATGCGTGATATAGAGAACGACAGTGAATGTGGTAAGCGCACCATGGCGGTTCGCCTAGGGCAACGCAAAGCCAAGCACTATCATTTTGCACTGCTTGGGCTCGCCCTTGCCTCTTTCGCTATCTACCTGCTGATTCAAGAAAAACCGGTCTGGATCAGCCTGCCGTTTTTACTAAGCATTATTATTGTTTATAAGCACGGTAAGGCCGTTTGGGAAACCGAAAAGCCAGCGCAGATTGCACCAATGATGCCCGTGATAGTGAAATGTTCACTGGTCACTAACCTATTGTTTGCAGGGGTTGTCGTAGCTCAAACTCTATTGAGTTAAATGAGACTAATCATTGCAAAGGGATCAAGCACCGATATACTCAAAGTAAGCTCATTGTTCAAAAGGTATACTAATGGAATACAACACTTCAGCACTGTGCGACATATATTTGGATCAAGTTGATGTCGTGGAGCCAATGTTCAGCAACTTCGGTGGACGTGCATCCTTCGCAGGACAGATCACGACATTAAAGTGTTTTGAAGACAATGCTTTAATTCGCTCCGTATTAGAACAAGATGGTTTGGGGCGTGTGTTGTTAATCGATGGTGGCGGCTCACTGCGTAAAGCGCTGATCGATGCTGAGATTGCCCTACTTGCTGAAGACAATGAGTGGGAAGGTATTGTGGTTTATGGCTGCGTACGCGAAGTCGATGAGCTAGAAGACATGAATCTTGGTATTCAGGCTTTAGCCTCTATTCCTGTGGGTGCAAGCCAAGAAGGTGTCGGCGAATTGGATGTACCTGTGAACTTTGGCAGCGTGACCTTCTTACCGGAAGATTACCTCTATGCAGACAACACTGGCATTATTCTTTCGGCAGAGCCTTTGGATGTAGAACTCGATCTGGATGTTGAAGAAGAAGAGGCCGAGTAACTCACTCAGCTTCAAATAATAAAACAAGCCAAAGAACACAAAGCATAAGAATACAAACGAAAACGCCCGCTACTGAGTAGCGGGCGTTTTTTAAAATCTGAAGAGTTGATTACTCTACGTCATCCATTTTACCAAGAAGGTTACGGATGCGATCTTGCCATGCTGAATGCTCTTCCTGCATTTGCTGAGTTTTTTGCTCTAGCTCGTGACGGCTTGCTTTAAGCTCACCAGCTTCTGTTGCTAGTGCTTGTTTCTCTTCTTTAAGCTCTTCCACTTCCATTTGAAGAAGTGCAATTGTATCTACTGCTGTTTGAATTTTTGCTTCTAGCTGCTCTAGTACTTCAAAAGACATTCTGGCCTACCTTTAAGTTATCCGTTTGATGGTGAAGGTTCACTCCACTTATTTCCCCATTCTACTCAGCAGAGCAAGGATAAACACTCAATATATTCGATATTTTGCGCCATTCGATGAAAAAAACAGCGCTTTTTACCGAATATTGACGTGAGTGATTACCGCCACAAGGGCAAACCGATTATTTTGATGAATAATAACTGTTTTCCACTGCGAATTGATCGAGAGCAATCTCCAAAAAACAAAAAAGCAAACGTTTCCTTTGGGATATGGTAAAATTCGCCGCGAAATTTCTATTCCCCCTTTGATAATTTTGGAGTCCGCATGAAACGCGATTTAGCAATGTCATTCTCTCGTGTCACAGAAGGTGCAGCACTAGCTGGTTACAAGTGGCTTGGTCGTGGCGATAAAAACGCTGCAGATGGCGCTGCTGTAGAAGTAATGCGTAGCCTACTAAACAAAACCGAAATTAGCGGTGAGATTGTTATCGGCGAAGGTGAAATCGATGATGCACCTATGCTATATATCGGTGAAAACGTCGGTGTGGGCGGCGATGCTGTCGATATCGCCGTAGACCCAATTGAAGGGACTCGCATGACAGCTATGGGTCAATCAAATGCATTGGCGGTATTGGCTGCAGGCGAAAAAGGCAGCTTCCTTAAAGCGCCTGACATGTACATGGAAAAATTGGTTGTTGGCCCTGGCGCTAAAGGCGTGATTGACCTAGAGCTGCCACTAACAGAAAACCTAGAAAACATCGCTAAAGCATTAGGTAAAACACTCGATACGCTAGTAGTAACCACACTGGCTAAGCCTCGTCACGATCAAGTCATTGCCGACATGCAAGCCATGGGCGTTCGTGTATTTGCTGTGCCAGACGGTGATGTTGCTGCTTCTATCCTAACGTGTATGCCAGACAGCGAAGTAGACGTAATGTACTGCATCGGCGGCGCGCCTGAAGGTGTCGTTTCTGCTGCTGTTATTCGCGCACTCGACGGTGACATGCACGCTCGTCTTCTTCCTCGTCATGAAGTAAAAGGCGATACAGAAGAGAACCGCAAACACGGTGAGCTTGAATTAGAGCGTTGTGCAGAAATGGGCGTAACGGCGGGCATCGTCTTGAAAATGGAAGACATGGCACGCAGCGATAATGTTGTGTTCTCGGCAACAGGTATTACTAAGGGTGATCTTCTAGAGGGCATCACTCGCACAGGCAATATCGCAACCACAGAAACTCTGCTTATCCGTGGTCGCTGTCGTACGATTCGCCGCATCAAATCTATCCACTACCTAGAGCGTAAAGACCCAGAAGTAATCGGTCACATCCTGTAGACCTAAACTAGCTCTAACAGAAATGTTCCAAGGCTGATACCAAGTATCAGCCTTTTGTTTTATTAGTGCACCAGAATCTCACCATTTGCTGTCGCTAGAGTAAACGCTGTCTATATAGTAAATCCCCATCAATATAGTAAATGGTTTGCTTTATAAACACCTTGCCTCATAATAGTGAGGTTGATGAGGTAGGGATAGTATGAAAACAAGCGACAAAATCTTACAGACCATTAAGCGTCAAGGCGCGGTAACCGCGAAACAACTGTCAGAAGAGTTTGGCATGACGACAATGGGTGCAAGGCAACATCTGCAAAGTCTGGAAGATGACGGTATTCTTGCGTTTCATGATGTGAAAGTGAAAGTGGGTCGCCCGACTCGCCACTGGTCCCTGACTCAACAAGGTCATAGCCAATTTTCAGACCGACACGGTGAACTCACTATTCAAGTAATTGATGCCGTAGAAAATCTATTCGGTAAAGAAGGGTTGGCTAAGGTTGCTGCCGAGCGAGAACAACACACTCTGAAGCAGTATCAATCTGCACTGTCTGGCTGTGATTCGCTCATGAGTAAGCTTGAAAAACTCACACAGCTTCGCGAAGAAGAAGGCTATATGGCTGAACTTCAAGAGCATGATGAGCACTACATCTTAATTGAGAACCACTGCCCCATCTGCAAAGCAGCAACTCGTTGCCCTAGCCTATGCCAATCTGAGCTCAATGTTTTCACTGAACTGCTCAAAAATGAGTGTCATGTAAGCCGCACTGAACACATTATTGCCGGCGAGAGACGCTGTACTTATACCTTAACGCCCACGCCTTTATCGTAATACCAAGCGCTAAGGGCTAGTCCCAACCCACCGATTCCGTCTCAATATTGAGAAAATGAGAATAGATTAAAATTTGTACAAATTTATTTCTTAAGCTTAAAGCATATGAAACACGCTTAATGCTAAGGAAGGAATCATGGCACAGCCACAGCCAAATCAAAAACTGCCCCCCTTTGATGAACTGGTCCAACTCGCCAAAAGCGATCCGAAAGCATTCAATCAATTCAAACACGAAATGTGCGAGCAGATGATTTGTTCGGCCTCAGAAACTATGCAAGACAGGCTACGCGCTCAGCAAAGTCACATCGATTTGGTGGTCGGTCGCTGTAAAAATCCACATCATGTTAATGTCGTGCTCATGCAGGAGCTTCGTTGTCAGGTCTGTAAATTCCAAGATGCACTCGAAGGTCGCTGTAGTTTTGAAGAACCTAAACCTGAAAATGTCGTGCCTTTCAGGCCGAATACAGAACCCAAAATGTACTAAAAGTAGAAAAGTATTAAAAAGAAAAAGGGAGCACAAGGCTCCCTTCTTACTTATCAATCATTCAACCTTTAAACGGGATCTTCACCGTAATCATTACGGCCTTCTGTGCCTTTCAACAAACCACACTCAATCAGAATCCATAAGCCACACACTAACGCTGCAACGGTCGCAACCATATGGATTGGCGATACCGGCTCAGTGGTAGTCGCTGCCATTGGCGAAGCCAAACGACCCAGTACTAGGGGCACATTAAGTAGTAACCAGTAATTCGACTTATTGCGGTCGTGCCAGCGCTTAGCGGTGACCGCAAGATCTGGGATCACTAGCAGCAATAGGAATACTGGTAGCAGGATGTAAGAGTAAGCAGGAAACAACACAGAGATACCAGAAGCAAAACCAGTGATCGCTATGTAGTAGAAAATATTCCAAATCCAGTAAGTCTTACGACCAATTCTCCCTTTGAAAGAGAGCAGTAAATCTTTCATCGACATCTTAAAACACTCAAAAATTAATACGCTACCAAAAAGTTAGCAGCAAATAGTTAGTGAATCACTTTTAGTTAGTTGATTATTTTTAGCTAGTTAATCACTTTCTGAAAGCAACTTTTATCCATATCCCGTATGTTGACCGTTAGGCTACGGATATGGCTTGCCTGTTCTTGTAAGGTTTGCATTAACAAACGCGACAATTCTCTTTTCTGTTCTTCAGTACGTCCAGAAAGTAACTCGAAGCTAATATGAACAAAATCTACATTGTCCTCTTCATCACCGACCAACCAGTTATGACAGCGTAGTGAACGAGACTTCACAGAAGGTACATCAAACAAACCACAGTTTAATGTAACTTGATGAAGGTCTTCCAGTAAACCTTGGATATTCACTCGCTCATCCACTGAATTTGAGTACTCTAGAACTAGATTCGGCATTATTACTTCCTATTGTTAACGCAATCGTTTGTCCCTTAATAGCAACTAACGATGAAAAATCCGAGAAGTTAGCTATTATTCTGTCTGCCGGATCACTGATATTTGCTCAAAATCTACTCTGACCATTGAGTAAGATCCAAGAAAGTCATGACCACAGTCATGATCTGTTGATATTATTCTGTTATATTATTTCGTAATAAAGTTTACTTTTTTACATTCGATTTATTTAAATACTTTGGAGATATTCCTATGCGTCATCCTGTAGTTATGGGTAACTGGAAACTAAACGGCAGCAAAGAAATGGTTGTTGATCTACTAAACGGTCTTAACGCTGAACTTGAAGGCGTAACAGGCGTAGACGTAGCAGTTGCTCCACCAGCACTTTTCGTTGATCTTGCTGAGCGTACGCTTACTGAAGCGGGCAGCGCTATCATCCTAGGTGCTCAAAACTCTGACCTAAACAACAGCGGTGCATTCACTGGCGACATGTCTCCAGCAATGCTTAAAGAGTTCGGCGCATCTCACATCATCATCGGTCACTCTGAGCGTCGTGAATACCACGCTGAGTCTGACGAATTCGTTGCTAAGAAATTCGCATTCCTAAAAGAGAACGGCCTAACTCCAGTTCTTTGTATCGGTGAATCTGAAGCACAAAACGAAGCAGGCGAAACTGTTGCTGTATGTGCTCGTCAACTTGACGCTGTTATCAACACTCAAAGTGTTGAAGCTCTTGAAGGCGCTATCATCGCTTACGAACCAATCTGGGCTATCGGTACTGGTAAAGCAGCTACAGCTGAAGATGCACAACGCATCCACGCTCAAATCCGTGCACACATCGCAGAGAAATCTGAAGACGTTGCTAAGAAAGTTGTTATCCAATACGGCGGTTCTGTTAAGCCAGAAAACGCTGCAGCTTACTTCGCACAACCAGACATCGACGGTGCTCTAGTTGGCGGCGCAGCACTTGACGCAAAAAGCTTCGCAGCTATCGCTAAAGCAGCAGCTGAAGCAAAAGCTTAATTTAAACTTCACCGTTTAGATTAGATGAAAGGTCAACTTAGGTTGGCCTTTTTTGTGCCTGCCGTTTGTGAAAACTCAAACGACAGGCACAAAAAACCGCTGAACAATCAGCGGTTTTTAATATTTTTTAAGCGAACGCTAAGCTTGGCTTAGAATAACTCTTCTGCAACGCGGAACAACTCAGAACGGTCTGGGTTCTGCATGTTCTCGATACAGTCGATGATATCGTGGTGAACAAGAGCTTCTTTCTCGATACCAACACAACGACCACCTTGACCTTCTTGAAGAAGGTGAACGGCGTAGTTGCCCATACGAGAAGCTAAAACACGGTCAAATGCAGTAGGACGACCACCACGTTGAATGTGACCAAGAACGGTTGCGCGAGTCTCACGACCTGTTGCCGTTTCAATCTCTTTAGCCAGTTCGTTCGCGTCCATCATTAGCTCAGTTAGAGCGATAATTGCGTGCTTCTTACCTTTCGCAATACCATCTTGGATATTGCTGATTAGCTGATCTTTATCTAGGCCAGTCTCAGGTGTAATGATGTACTCACAACCACCCGCGATTGCTGACATAAGCGTAAGGTCACCACAGTGACGGCCCATGATTTCAACAATAGAAATACGTTGGTGAGAAGAAGACGTATCACGTAGACGGTCGATTGAATCGATAACAGTGTTAAGCGCAGTTAGGTAACCGATAGTGTAATCAGTACCCGCGATATCATTATCGATTGTGCCAGGAAGACCGATACATGGGTAACCCATCTCAGTCAGTTTCTTAGCACCCATGTAAGAACCGTCACCACCGATAACAACAAGTGCTTCGATACCGTGCTTCTTAAGGTTCTCGATGCCTTTCTCACGAACAGCCACGTCTTTGAACTCAGGGAAACGTGCAGAACCTAAGAAAGTACCACCACGGTTGATCACGTCAGATACGCTTGAACGGTCAAGCTTTTCGATACGGTCTTCCACAAGGCCTTGGTAGCCGTCGTAAATGCCGTAAACTTCAATGCCAACTGATAGCGCAGTACGAACTACACCGCGAACTGCTGCGTTCATGCCTGGAGCGTCACCACCACTGGTCAAAACACCGATCTTCTTAATCATGCTCACCCTCGATTTTTGGGAATCTATTATTCAATTCTTGTTCTTGCTGATTGTATATCAACAAGATTTTAAATCTATATTTGTACGTTATGTTACATTTCCTCAACAGGAATAGCACTTAAATCACGTAAAATTATGTAACATTTCTACTTCTGTAAGAGTATTACAGTTTTACTCAATAACTTTGTTGATTCACATCAGAATCAACATTAATTGTTACTAAGGTGATTTTTGAATCACCTTTGAGTTAGCAATTTTTACTCACTTTAGTTCAAAAGCCATTCACTTGCCATTTACTGCCTAATTTTTAGACGCATTACCATGAGTGAAATTTCTGCTGCTTCTCTGGGCCAAATACGACCGAATATGGATCTTGATGAATTAATACATCAGCATCAGGGAACACTGAAATAAGCTTTTCCTCTACTTCGTCAGAAATGCGGTGTGCTTCAATCAGTGGGATATTATCTTCGAGTTCTAAATGCAATTGAATGAAACGAACAGGCCCAGAACGGCGCGTTCTTAGTTGATGTACACCCAGTACCCCTTCCACACTCAACGATGCCTCTTTAATTTGCTTGAGCTCTTCATCGGGTAGCTTGTGATCAAGTAGAGATTGCACCGCTTCCATCGCCATTTGGTAAGCACTGTAAAGAATGTAGATGCCGATACCAATCGCGAATACCGAGTCTGCTTGACCGATACCAAACCAGCTCAGTGCTAGCGCCAGCATAATCGCCGCATTCATATAGAGGTCAGATTGATAATGCAGTGAGTCAGCCGCAATGGCTTGGCTACCCGTTTTGCTCACAACATGCTTTTGGAATCGAACCAAACCGAAGGTCATGACCATTGCGAACAAGCTGACATAAATACCAATTTCAGGAGAGTTCAGCTCATGCGGTCGGAAGAAACGCTCAATACCGTTAAGAATAAGGAAACAAGCTGAACCAGAAATAAACATCGCTTGTGCTAATGCAGCAAGAGATTCGGCCTTGCCATGACCAAAGGTATGTTCTTTATCAGCTGGCTGCAGAGAGTAACGAACCACCACAAGGTTAACGACAGAAGCGGCGATATCCAACAGTGAGTCAACGACAGAAGCTAATAAACTGACTGAGCCTGTCACCCACCACGCTGCAACCTTCACAACCAATAATATGGAGGCAATGATGGTGGCAGCCCAAGCGGCGAGCGTAACTAAACGTGCGTATTCTTGTTTCATAAATTGGCTATAAAGTGACTGATAGCACAAAGTATAACCCGCAAAACACCGATTGAATATGACAGCTAGGATCTAATACATTCATTTTAAAGATCAAAAAAAGCGGCACTAGGCCGCTTCTTTCTAAACAACTTTCAATCAATCCAGCTTTTTCAAACCATGAATTACTTGTCTTTGTTCATGCGTTTTTCCATTTTGTCCGCACATTTAGCCATGCGATCTTGCTGGATTTCTTTCAGTTGAGTCTTCTGTTCAGGTGTTAGTACGCTCATCATTTGATGTTGCTTCTTCAGCATGGTTAAACGACGCTCTGTTTGCTTCTCTACCATTTGGCTTGCTAGGTCGTTTGCCGCCGCTTCATCAAAGGTATCGGCTAGAACTAAATCTTGAACTTTCTCGTGGTGCGCTTTCATCTGCGCCATCTTGTCCGCTTTATTACCTGAATGCTTTGCTTTCATCTCAGCACGGTTCGCTTCACGCATCTCTTTTAGCTCTGCTTTTTGAGCATCCGTCAGATCCAGTTGACGCATCACTTTTTTGTCAAAGCCGCCACACTTGCCATGCATGCCTTTGTGGTCACCTTTATCGCCACCGCCATATGCGAACGCGCTTGCTGTACCTAACATAAGTGGAAGTGCCGCAGCTACTAGTACAAGTTTCTTAGTCATTTTCATAATTTTTGCCTCAATTCGGTATAATCAGTCATGTGTTGCGTTTGTTTTCAGCGCTTAGATATAGATTAGTCTTTCCCTCGTAAAGCGACGTTTAGAAAGCGTAAAGAATCGTAAAGAGTGAAAGTTGACGAATAATTAGCAGTATTATTAACCTATAAACAACTGATTAAGGCTTCCCAATGGCGAACATTCTTCTTATTGATGACGACACCGAGCTAACCGGCTTACTTAAAGACATACTGAGCTTTGAGGGATTCACTGTTTCCGAAGCCAACGACGGCTATGCGGGGTTGGAAGCTATCAATGATGAGATAGATTTGATTCTTTTGGACGTGATGATGCCGCGCCTTAACGGTATGGAAACGCTAAAGAAACTAAGAGAAAATTGGGAAACGCCAGTACTGATGCTGACAGCTAAAGGTGAAGAGATCGACCGTGTTATTGGCCTTGAGCTTGGCGCAGATGATTACTTGCCAAAGCCTTTCAGTGACCGAGAGCTGCTCGCTCGTATTCGTGCCATCTTACGTAGAACGCAGATCAACACCGCACCTAAAGCAACCAGTGATAAGGTTCAATATCAAGACATTGAAGTGTTCCCCGGCAAGCAAGAAGCTTATTGTAATGGCCAGCTTATCGATCTTACCACCACCGAGTTCGCTTTGCTGAGTCACCTAATCCAGAACCCAGGGCAAGTGATCACCAAGGAAGCGTTGAGTTTGGATGTGCTGGGCAAAAGGCTTGCAGCGTTTGACCGTGCGATAGACATGCACATATCCAACCTACGTAAAAAAATCCCAGAACGCAGTGACGGTAAATCTCGCATCAAAACCTTACGAGGCCGTGGCTACTTATTGGTAGAGGAAGATTAATGCGTATACCTAAAATCACCAGCTTATATGGACGTATCTTTGCTATCTTTTGGTTCACCATGTTACTGGTGCTTTTGTCGGTACTGTCACTTCCCCATTTAGACCCGCGAGTGGCGCGCGATGTGCCTGCCGATCATCTCGATAAACTCGAACGTATCGCTAAATTCACAGAAAAGCGCTACGCCAAAGAATCTAACCTGGGAAAAATAGTGTTCCAACTTGAGGCACCGCGTAGCCGCAAGGATTCTCGTGCTCGTATTTACCTGACCGACCTTGAAGGCGCTGTCCTTACATCGAAAAGACACTCAAATTACAAACTTAAAGCGATTCGTAATTTTGTTACCTCGATAGATAACCCTGAATTACCCAAGCAAAAGTTATACGGACATTACATGGTAGCAGGGCCAGTCCCTATCACACTCGCTGGAGAAGAATTACTGATGTATGCCGGAGTAAAATGGAACCAACCTCCTCCATTTTTGCTGCGCTTATTTGATAGACCTTTACAACTGTTGCTTGCGGTAATGCTAGCAAGTACCCCACTGCTATTATGGTTAGCTTGGGCATTGAGCCAACCAGCTCGTAGGCTTGAACGCGCAGCACAACGTGTGGCGAAAGGTCAGTTTGAGGTCGATCCCACACTCGAAAAAGGCACCTCAGAATTCAGACAAGCGGGTGAGAGCTTTAACCAAATGGTCGAAGCAGTGAACCAGATGATCTCAGGGCAACAACGCCTACTTTCAGATATCTCACACGAGCTACGATCGCCATTGACCCGCCTACGCATGGCGAATGCACTTGCGATTCGTAAACAAGGTGAGAGCCAAGAGTTAGAACGTATTGATATGGAAGCTCAGCGGTTAGAGCAAATGATCAGTGAGCTACTGACGCTATCACGCATGCAGGTCGACAGCCATATTACTCGTGAGGTTCAGCCTATTTCGAGCTTATGGGAAGAGATTTTAAAAGATGCAGAATTTGAAGCTGAACAGATGGGTAAATTACTGACGTTTTCAGAGATCCCAGACCGTTCTATTTCGGGTAACCCTAAGCTACTGATGAGTGCCTTGGACAATATTACGCGCAATGCTATCTACTACGGTAAAGACCAAGTCGATGTGCAATTCGATGTTGTCCAAGATCGGCTGACGATTTGCGTCAATGATAATGGCGATGGTGTGCCTGATGACGAACTGGATTCTATCTTTAGACCTTTCTACCGAGTTTCAACGGCGCGAGATCGTAACTCTGGCGGCACAGGGCTTGGCCTAACCATTACAGAGAGTGCGATTCGTCAACACAGCGGAACCATCACTGCAAGCCGTAGCCAGCTCGGTGGATTACAACTCAAAATCACCCTGCCTATCCTGCCAGTGTAATACCCCTACAAAGATCACAGTTGATAATGATTTCCATTATCATTATGGTAAGTCCTCTAATTAAGGAGGATTTACCATGTCACACTCTTTTCCTGCTCTACCCTACGCCTACGACGCCCTAGAACCTTACATTGACGCTAAGACGATGGAAGTGCACTACAGCAAGCACCATAGAACCTACTACGATAAGTTTGTTGCGGCGATTTCTGGCAGTGAACTTGAGCAGCAATCTCTGACCGAGATCTTCGCTAACATCTCTCAGCACAGCCCTGCCGTTCGCAACAATGGCGGCGGTTACTACAACCATATTTTATATTGGAACTGCATGGCTCAAGATGGCGGGGGTGAACCAGCAGGTAAACTTGGCGACGCGATCCAAAGTACTTTCGGAGATTTCGAGACGTTCCAAGATCAGTTCGCTCAAGCGGCAATCAATACCTTCGGTTCAGGCTTTGCTTGGTTGGTAGTAGAAGAAGGACAACTGAAAATCATCTCGACCTCAAACCAAGACAACCCGTGGATGGATACCATCGCCAGCAACGGTGAGCCGATTCTTGCACTGGATGTCTGGGAACACGCCTACTACATCAGCTACCAAAACCGTCGCCCTGATTACATCAATGCATGGTGGAACGTGGTGAATTGGAATGCGGTTTCTGAAAACTACGCACAAGCACTCGCGAATAAAGCGTAAGCCAATGGTGGTGAACTGTACTCACTCAGCTTGCCACCGTATACTCTGGCTATCTTTGATTATTCTTGTGAACCAACATGTTTGATATCGCTCTATACGAACCTGAAATTGCGCCCAATACGGGTAACATCATCCGCCTATGTGCTAACTGCGGCGCAAACCTGCACCTGATTGAGCCGCTTGGCTTTGATTTTGAAGAGAAGAAAGTTCGTCGTGCTGGCTTGGATTACCACGATCTAGCGCGTGTTAAGCGTCACAAGAACCTAGAAGCCTTTCTTGAGTATCTAGAGAATGAACGCGAGGGTGACTTCCGCATCTTTGCTTGCACGACAAAGACCACAGGTCACCACGTGGATGCGAAATTCCAACAAGGTGATGTGTTGATGTTTGGCCCTGAGACACGTGGCCTGCCTGCAGAGTTCATCGAAAGCATGCCAATGGAACAACGCATTCGTATTCCAATGATGCCAGATGCGCGTAGCCTCAACCTATCTAACGCGGTTGCTATTATTGCATTCGAAGCGTGGCGACAAATGGGCTTTGAAGGCGCGGTATAACCGAACGCTCCTCCCCTGCTAGCAATAAAAAAGGCTCTTACCATTATCACTTTCTTGCGAAGGATAAAGGTAAGAGCCTTTTCTGTTTTCCCTCTATATAAAGAAGAGAGAAAAAACGGACTAGTTTAAGCGGTTACGATCGTTGTCATCGTCTTTCTTCTCAAACTCACCTTCAAAGGTGTTACCGTCTTTTGATTGATCTGATGGGTCGCGATTAAATGGGTCTTGTCCAAATGGACTCTGACCAAAACCAGCCTGTCCACCCGCATGGAAACCGCCAGACATATTGGTCACCACCATTTTTTCCATCATTTTCTTAGCAATCATCGCTCTTGGTGCTGGTAGCAATACCAACATACCGAGTGCGTCCGTCATAAAGCCAGGAGTCAGCAGCAATACACCAGCAACCGCAAGCATCACGCCTTCAAGAATCTGTTGTGCTGGCATTTCGCCTTGTTGTAATCGACCTTGCACAGACATAAGTGTTTGAATGCCTTGGCTACGAACAAGCGATGCACCAACAAATGCAGTAATCAAAACCAACGCAATAGTTGGCCACAATCCTAAGAAGCCACCAACTTGAATAAATAGCCCAATCTCAATGATGGGTACGAAGATAAAGAGTAATAATAAGATAGGAAACACACGCCCTCCTTTGTTACATCCAGTTTACGCTGAAAGCCCTATCAATCTCAAATTTATCCTGTAAATAAGCGTGTTTATTGACCGAGAATAACTTTGCAAAATATTGACGAAACAAAACCGAAAAAGGTGATCAACTTAATATTTTTATGCGCTAAGTACAGTATCATGTGCCACATAAGTCAGGACGGATTTATCAGCCCAATATTCTAGCGAACGGAGTATTTGCACACAGAATAGGCTAATAACTAACTATATAATCAGAATAATTCTCTAAGGATCCTGTTATGGCTAATCTATCAGAAGCTCAAGTTGAAGCTCCTCAAGCTACTCGTCTCGAAGAAGATCTACTAGGTCAACGTCATGTTCCGGCTGATGCTTACTACGGCATCCACACTCTACGCGCAGTTGAAAACTTCAACATCTCAAATGTAACGATCTCAGATGTACCTGAATTCGTTCGCGGTATGGTGATGACAAAGAAAGCAGCGGCTTTAGCAAACAAAGAGTTAGGTGTAATCCCAAGCGAAGTAGCTAAATACATCATCGAAGCTTGTGACCTCATTCTAGACACTGGCAAGTGCATGGATCAGTTCCCATCGGATGTATTCCAAGGTGGTGCTGGTACTTCTGTAAACATGAATGCTAACGAAGTTGTGGCAAACGTTGCACTTGAACTTATGGGCAAAGAAAAAGGCCAATATGAGTTCATCAACCCAAATGACCATGTAAACCGCAGCCAATCAACTAACTGTGCTTACCCTACGGGTTTCCGTATCTCTGTGTACAACAGCGTTCGTAAACTGATTGACGCTATCGAATACCTAAAAGGTGCATTCGAGCTTAAGAGCCAAGAATTCAACACAATCCTGAAGATGGGTCGTACTCAACTTCAAGATGCTGTTCCAATGACGGTTGGCCAAGAGTTCCACGCTTGGGCTGTAACCATCAATGAAGAAATCAAAAACCTAGAATACACTTCAAAGCTATTGCTTGAAGTTAACCTAGGCGCAACGGCTATCGGTACAGGTCTGAATGCAGCACCGGGTTACCAAGGCCTAGCAGTTAAACACCTAGCGGAAGTAACTGGCCTAGAGTGTGTAGCGGCTGAAGATCTTATCGAAGCAACATCTGACTGTGGCGCATACGTAATGACGCACGGTGCACTTAAGCGCCTAGCGGTTAAACTGTCTAAGATTTGTAACGACTTACGTCTTCTTTCTTCAGGCCCACGCACTGGCTTTAACGAACTAAACCTACCTGAACTGCAAGCAGGCTCTTCAATCATGCCAGCTAAAGTAAACCCAGTAGTGCCTGAAGTAGTAAACCAAGTTTGCTTTAAAGTTTTAGGTAACGACAACACGGTTTCTTTCGCTGCAGAAGGCGGTCAGCTTCAACTGAACGTAATGGAACCTGTTATCGCACAAAGCATGTTTGAGTCTCTAGACATTCTAACAAACGCATGTGTGAACCTACGCGACAAGTGTGTAGACGGCATTACTGTGAACAAAGAAGTGTGTGAATCTCACGTATTTAACTCTATCGGTATCGTCACTTACCTAAACCCATACATTGGCCACCACGAGGGTGATGTTGTTGGTAAGATCTGTGCAGAAACAGGTAAAAGTGTTCGTGATGTGGTTCTAGAGCGCGGGTTATTAACCGAAGAAGAACTTGATGACATTTTCTCTGTTGAAAATTTGATGCATCCTCAGTATAAAGCAAAACGCTACGAATAACGTTAGCGAAAAAGGGCTCCAAACGGAGCCCTTTTTTAGGCTCCAATACGGTTAACCATGTTAATTTTGTGGGTTTCTGTTGGTTGCACTTTTGCGAAATAGAATCTAAACCATAGAACTATTATGTGAACATTCCAGCGGCGAATGTTCACATAATAAAATCTAAAATGAGGTGTTACTTATGATTGCAGTAGAACTATTTATCGTCCTGCTCTTTATCTTTTTGGGGGCCAGAATTGGCGGTATCGGTATTGGTTTTGCCGGTGGTGCTGGTGTTATTGCCCTTTCACTGATTCTTGGCGTTCCAACAAGCCAGTCTTTCATCCCGATCGACGTAATCTTGATCATCATGTCGGTTATCACCGCAATTGCTGCTATGCAGGTTGCGGGCGGTATGGACTGGTTGGTACAAATTGCAGAAAACTTTTTGCGTAAACACCCTGAACGCATCACCTTTTACGCGCCGATTGTGACCTTTGTAATGACACTAATGGCCGGTACTGGTCACACAGCATTCTCTACGCTTCCTGTAATCGCAGAAGTAGCGAAAGGCCAAGGTGTTCGTCCTTCTCGTCCACTGTCTATCGCAGTTGTCGCCTCTCAAATTGCTATCACAGCTTCGCCAATCTCGGCTGCCGTTGTCGCTTTCGCAGCAATGCTGGCACCCTTTGGTGTTGATTACCTAACGCTATTGATGGTTTGTATCCCAACAACCTTCATCGCTTGTATGGTTGGTGCGGTTGTTGCTAACTACATGGGTAGCGAACTGAAAGACGATCCTGTTTACCAAGAACGTCTAGAGAAAGGTCTAATCAAACTGGCGACAGAAGAGAAGCGTGAAATTCTACCAACAGCGAAGAGAGCAACGTACATCTTCCTAGCAGCGATTGGTTTCGTGGTTTGCTACGCAGCGGCTATCTCTAGCTCTGTTGGCCTAATTGAAAACCCAGCGCTTGGTCGTAACGAAGCGATCATGTCTGTGATGCTAGCAGCAGCAGCGGCTATCGTGATGTTCACTAAGATTGATGCTGCGAAGATTTCTTCAGCGCCAACATTCCGCTCTGGTATGACAGCGTGTGTTTGTGTACTTGGTGTAGCTTGGTTAGGTTCAACGTTTGTAAACGCACACGTTGCTGAGATCAAAGACGTAGCAGGTGCTCTACTGGCTGACTACCCATGGATGCTGGCTCTTGTTTTGTTCTTCGCTTCTATGCTGCTTTACTCTCAAGGCGCAACAACAGTTGCACTAATGCCAGCAGCTCTAGCGATTGGCGTAGCACCACTAACAGCCGTGGCTTCTTTTGCTGCAGTAAGTGCACTGTTCGTACTTCCAACTTACCCTACGCTACTGGCAGCGGTTGAGATGGATGACACAGGCTCAACGCGTATTGGTAAGTACGTATTTAATCACCCATTCTTCATTCCTGGTGTGGTAACAATCAGTACAGCGGTTGCACTCGGCTTCGCATTTGGCGGCCTATTCATCTAGTAATCACTAATGTTCTAAACTAAAAAAGGAAGCTTCGGCTTCCTTTTTTGTTTTCTGCTCAATGTGTTATTTGATACACGTCAAATAACCGTTATAAAATTCAAAAACCAACTAAAAATAAAGTTTGAATAAAATTCCAGGATTATTCAGTCCATTAATTAGGAATGCCTACCCAGTCAATCTCCCTTTGATTTACCGTCATCCCCATCGAATATTAATCCAAGCTAACTAACCAAAAAACCTTGCCAATTTTCTGCCATTTTCAGCCCTTTCATTAGCCATTATTTTTGTGAACAGCACCAAACTTAAATACTTACGTAAGGAATAAAATAACCGCAGCTAAATTAAATCTAACTTCATTTGGATTGGTAAATATAAAAACAACCTTAATTTAAAGTCAGCAACTTTATATCGTTGAGTGCTTTATAAGTGTCCGTGTATTTACAATCTATAAATCATTAGTCGCTAATTCACATCACTTCTATTTAAGATGATGTAAGGAGATAGCCATGACAACTCAAACGATACCAAGCGAGAAAAAAAAGGGCGGCTTCTTTGCCAACTTTAAATTTCCTTCTGCCTACACCATTCTATTTATTCTGATTGCGTTCGTCGCGCTGCTTACCTGGATTGTTCCAGCAGGCCAATACGACCGTGCAATGAATGAAGAGCTAGGCCGAGAAGTACCCGTAACCGGAACCTATCAAGCGGTAGAAGGTAACCCTCAAGGCGTGATTGATGTACTGCTAGCGCCTATTGATGGCTTCTACGACCACAATAGCTATGAAGCCGCGGCTATCGACGTTTCGCTGTTCATCTTAATCATTGGTGGCTTCTTAGGGCTAGTAACCAAAACGGGTGCCATTGATGCTGGCATCGAGCGCGTTACCGCCCGCTTAGAGGGGCGAGAAGAGTTGATGATACCGATACTGATGGCATTGTTTGCCGCTGGCGGTACCGTCTACGGCATGGCGGAAGAATCACTGCCATTCTATACATTACTAGTACCAGTAATGATGGCAGCTCGCTTTGACCCTCTAGTTGCGGCTGCGACGGTATTGCTTGGCGCGGGCATTGGGGTGCTAGGCTCTACCATTAACCCATTCGCGACCGTTATTGCTGCCAACGCCTCTGGTATTCCATTTACCGACGGTATCGCGCTGCGTATTGGAATGCTGATTATTGGTTGGGGTATCTGTGTCGCCTACGTCATGCACTACGCAAGAATGGTACAAGCCGATCCAACAACATCGATTGTTTACGACAAATACGAAGAGAACAAAGCGCACTTCCTTGGCAACGCAAGTGGTGAAAAACTGGAGTTCACCGCGACTCGCAAACTGATCCTGGCCATTTTTGGTGGCTCTTTCGCTGTCATGATTTACGGTGTATCCGTTGCTGGATGGTGGATGGCAGAGATCTCCGCGATGTTCTTAGCAGCGACTATTATTGTCGGTATTGTGTCTCGCATGAGCGAGGAAGAGTTCACAACTAGCTTCATTGACGGTGCTCGAGACCTACTGGGCGTTGCGCTTATCATAGGTATCGCACGTGGTATCGTAGTCGTAATGGACCGCGGTATGATCACCGACACTATTCTTTTCTCAGCAGAACAAATGGTGACTGGCCTTTCTTCAGTTGTCTTCATTAACGTGATGTTCTTCTTAGAAATTCTACTGTCATTCTTAGTACCTTCGACCTCTGGTCTAGCAGTGCTGACTATGCCAATCATGGCGCCATTAGCCGATTTTGCTGGCGTAGGTCGTGACCTTGTTATCACCGCTTACCAATCTGCATCTGGCTTGGTCAACTTAATCACTCCAACCTCTGCAGTGGTAATGGGCGGCTTGGCGATTGCTCGTGTCCCTTACGTGCGCTGGGTTAAATGGGTGATGCCATTAATCGGAATCTTGATGGTGTTCTGCATCGTTGTACTAAGTATTGGTGCGCTTATCTAAAACCTACACACCACCTTCTCGTTCAAAGCCGCTTTCTTAGCGGCTTTTTTATTGCTATCTCCCTCAGAGCCAGTCCCCAAAACAACCTCACGAGCTGCACACACTCTATTTTAAGCCTCTCTATAGCCAACCTCATCAGCCAACCTTAAACAACCCAAGGACACCTTCGACAAAGCGTAAATCAACGTTTTAATATTGATGTTAAGGCTAATAAAAAATAATCCATCCCTCTCCATTATGTTTATAAAGAT
Source organism: Vibrio sp. 10N.247.310.24 (assembly GCF_041467175.1). Classification (NCBI taxonomy): domain Bacteria; kingdom Pseudomonadati; phylum Pseudomonadota; class Gammaproteobacteria; order Vibrionales; family Vibrionaceae; genus Vibrio; species Vibrio sp. 10N.247.310.24. Next base: position 56,229 of record NZ_JBFSUD010000002.1, on the reverse strand, counting down.
ATTTAGTCATTTATTAACGTTAATTATATTTAAAGTTATTCACCTTGTAATAACCAAAGGGGAAATAAAAGCTATTTTTTTAGAAAACTGGCTTAAAAAAACCAATTATAAAGTGTGACCACAACAGCTTTATTCGCATTTATTTTGTTAATAAATAATTAATTTCACATCCAAAATTAAATATCTAAATAGAAACTTTGCATACTTCCAAGCTAAGTACATTCTTATCAATAAAACTATTATGCATATAATCCCTAACAATTTTGATTCTAGGAAGGTTCATCAAAAAAGCGTGCATAAAGTTCCCTAACAGCTAACTATTTAGAATGTAATCGTCATGACTAAAAGTGCATAAAGTTTGTTAAAACCCTTAATTTTAAAGGGCTGCGGGATAAAAAACGATTTGTGATAGATCTCTAAGAATACCTGAGTAGCAGGCGTAATATTAATTCCAGACAAGAGATATGAATAAAATAATTCATTATTCTCCACTGAAAATAAATAATTACTCTTAGCGATAAAAGTAATTCAAATATATAAGAGAGAGACGATCATGAGTAAGTTCTATGTAGGTTCTGAAATAGGTCAATTGCGCCGTGTTCTAGTTCACCGCCCAAGACGCGCACTGACTCACCTAACACCCTCTAACTGTCACGATTTACTATTTGATGACGTACTGGCTGTTGAGCGCGCAGGTAAAGAGCATGACGCATTTACTAAAACGCTACGTGATCAGGGTGTTGAAGTTCTTCTTCTTACTGACCTACTAGCAGACACACTAGCAGTGCCAGAAGCGAAAGACTGGCTACTAAGCTGCCAGGTATCTGATTACCGTTTGGGTAAAACATTCGCTAATGATGTGCGCTGCTACTTGGGCGACTTACCAAACTTAGAGCTAGCAAAAATCCTAACGGGCGGTCTGTCTTACGCTGAAATGCCAATGAAATCATCTTCAATGATGCAAGGCATGCACGCACCAACTGACTTCATTATCGAACCTCTACCAAACCACCTATTTACTCGTGACACATCTTGCTGGGTATACGGTGGCGTATCTATCAACCCGATGGCGAAACCTGCTCGTCAACGTGAAACAAACCACGTTCGCGCTATTTACCGCTGGCACCCAACATTCGCAGGCGAAGACTTCATTAAATACTTCGGTGATGAAGAAAACATCAACTACGACAACTCAACAATCGAAGGTGGTGACGTTCTTGTTCTCGGCCGTGGCGCGGTTCTTATCGGTATGTCTGAGCGTACAACAGCACAAGGTGTTGAACACTTAGCGTCTAGCCTATTCAAACACGGTCAAGCGACACAAGTTATCGCAATGCAGCTACCAAAACACCGTTCTTGCATGCACTTAGACACCGTGATGACTCACATGAACGAAGATACGTTCTCTGTTTACCCTGAAGTGGTAAGTAAAGACGTGCAGTGCTGGAACCTAACTGGCGATGAGTCAGGCGCAGTGAAAGTGAAAGAAGAAGGCTACTTCGTAACAGCTATCGAGAAAGCACTTGGCGTAGACAAGCTAAACCTAATCACAACGGGTGGCGACAACTTCCATGCAGAACGTGAGCAGTGGAACGATGCAAACAACGTTCTAACGGTTAAACCTGGCGTTGTTATTGGCTACGAAGGCAACACATACACCAACGAAAAATACGACAAAGCAGGCATCACGGTTCTTCCGATTCCAGGAGACGAACTTGGTCGCGGTCGCGGTGGTGCACGCTGCATGAGCTGCCCAATTGAGCGTGATGGTATCTAATCACTAAGACGAAACGGCCAAGTTGAACGACCTTAAATAATCTCAACTTGGCCAAAATGAGAGAACACAATTATGACTAAGCAAACTGTTGTTGTTGCACTCGGCGGTAATGCCCTACTTCGTCGCGGTGAGCCGTTAGAAGCCGATGTTCAACGCCGTAATATTGAAACGGCTGTTAAAACCATCTCTGAAATCGCGAAAGTGTACAACGTGGTTCTAGTGCACGGTAATGGTCCACAAGTTGGCTTACTTGCTCTGCAAGGTTTGGAGTACAAAAAAGTAAACCCGTATCCATTGGATGTATTGGGCAGTGAGACTCAAGGCATGATCGGCTACATGCTGATGCAAGAGTTCAAAAACTACCTGCCTGACCGCAACATCTCATGCATGTTGACGCAAATGACCGTTGATCCAAACGATCCTGCATTCGCAGATCCAACTAAGCCAATTGGCCCGATCTACGAAGAAGCAGAAGCGCGTGAGTTAGCGGAGAAATTCCACTGGATCGTAAAACCAGACGGTCAACATTTCCGTCGAGTAGTGCCAAGCCCACGCCCTACTGGCATTGTTGAACACGAAGCGATCACTCAACTTATCGATGCAGGTCACCTCGTAATTTGTACTGGCGGTGGTGGCATCCCAGTGAAAAAAGAAAATGGCAAATTAGTCGGCGTTGAAGCGGTTATCGACAAAGACATGTCAGCGGCTTTCTTGGCGAAACAATTGGATGCGGATGCACTACTTATTCTGACCGATGCTGACGCTGTTTATCTTGATTGGGGCAAACCGACTCAACACGCACTGCGCAGTACTACACCAAGTGAATTGGCGAAGTTTACATTTGATGCAGGCTCAATGGGGCCAAAAATTGAAGCATCGTGCGAGTTCATTCAGCAAGGCGGCAAAGTAGTGGGTATCGGCGCACTCGAAGATGGTTTGCAAATCCTGCAAGGCCAAGCGGGCACCAATATCACCAAAGGTTAATGCACTAGCGAGCTTTATCATCTTGAAAAACTTAAAGCTTGAGAACCTTAAGTCTTGAAAGCTTTTAAAGCTTGCGAAAACAGATTAAACGAAACAAACAAAACCGAACAACTTTAACTAAAAATTGAATCGCGCTTTCTTGAATTTTATTTCCCTGTAACAAGGAAGCGCCTAAATCTAAGAAGGAATACATCATGGCTTTTAACCTACGCAATCGTAACTTCCTAAAACTACTAGATTTCACTCCACGCGAAATTCAACACTTGTTAGATCTTTCTATGGAGCTAAAAAAAGCGAAGTACAACGGTTACGAACAGCCAACACTGACTGGCAAAAACATTGCGCTTATCTTTGAAAAAACCTCAACTCGTACTCGCTGTGCATTCGAAGTAGCAGCATTCGACCAAGGTGCTCGAGTTTCTTACTTAGGCCCATCTGGCTCTCAAATTGGCCACAAAGAATCAATGAAAGACACCGCTCGCGTTCTAGGCCGTATGTACGATGGCATCGAATACCGCGGCTTTGGTCAAGAAATCGTTGAAGAGCTAGGCGCTTACGCTGGCGTTCCTGTGTGGAATGGCCTGACTGACGAATTCCACCCAACACAAATCCTAGCTGACTTCCTAACTATGACGGAATACGGCCGTGGCAAGCAATTGCATGAAATCAAGTTTGCTTACCTAGGTGATGCTCGCAACAACATGGGTAACTCTCTAATGGTTGGCGCTGCGAAAATGGGCATGGACATTCGCCTTGTTGCTCCAAAGCAGTTCTGGCCAGAAGAAGAGCTATTAGCTCAATGTCGTGAAATCGCAGAACACACTGGCGGCAAAATCACGCTAACAGAAGATGTTCAAGAAGGCGTGCAAGGTTGTGACTTCCTATACACCGACGTTTGGGTATCAATGGGCGAAGCGAAAGAAGCATGGGCTGAGCGTATCAACCTAATGATGCCTTACCAAGTCAACATGGACATGATCAAAGCAACAGGCAATCCACATGTGAAATTCATGCACTGCCTACCTGCTTTCCACGGCGAAGATACCACAGTAGGCAAACAGCTTGCTGCTGAATATCCTCAGCTTAAAGATGGCGTAGAAGTGACGGATGAAGTGGTTGAGTCTGAATACTCTATCGTGTTCGATGAAGCAGAAAACCGCATGCACACCATCAAAGCAGTAATGGTTGCGACATTAGGCAGCTAATTACCTAAGAAACTAAGAAACTAAGAAACTAAACAGTTAAGACGTTAAAAATTAAGAAGCTAGGCACTCACTTGTTCGAAATACGTTGATAAGTTAAGTGCAATGACAGGGAAATGCGGGTGGCGTTCTTGGGATTTTGACCTTGAATAAAACTCGCATTTTTTTTCATGCGGTTGAAGAGATAATTTCCTGGAAAACCCTGTAAGTCTCAGCCCCAACAAAGACTTAAATGGGAGTTTAAAATGGACGTAATCTCGCATAAAAATCCATTAAATGAATACTTTACAGAAAGTATTGCATGGCCTTTTTATCTGAGTATAATCCTCCGCAATTTGTCTTAAGAGAGCAAAAAATGAACCGCAATTTTTTCGCACATGATTGTCAGCCAATACGCCTTAGAACGGCGTTGGTGTCATTTTTATTTTGCTCTATTGATCATTTCGAAGCCTCCTATTTTTAGGGGGCTTTTTTTTGTCCGCAATTTGACTGTATGCATAGAAAAAGGAAGACCCGTTATGGCGCATTCGTTATTTAACAAGCACATCATCTCCATTCCAGAGCTATCTCGTGATGAACTGGAGCTTATCGTCGATACTGCAGCAAGACTCAAAGCAGAACCAAACCCTGAGCTGCTGAAAAATAAAGTCGTTGCGAGCTGCTTCTTTGAGCCTTCAACTCGAACTCGCCTCTCATTTGAAACCGCAGTTCAACGCCTTGGCGGCACAGTCATCGGCTTTGATAATGGCGGCAACACATCGCTGGCGAAAAAAGGCGAAACACTTGCCGATTCCGTTCAAGTGATTTCATCTTACGTGGATGCCTTTGTGATGCGTCACCCACAAGAAGGCGCGGCGCGCTTAGCGTCTGAATTTTCTAACGGTGTGCCAATTGTGAATGGTGGCGACGGTGCAAACCAACACCCAACGCAAACCTTATTGGATCTGTTCTCGATTTACGAAACGCAAGGCACGCTCGATAACCTCAATGTGGCTTTCGTCGGCGACCTAAAATATGGCCGTACCGTACACTCTTTGACGCAAGCACTATCAAAATTCAATAACGTGCGTTTCTTCTTTATCGCGCCAGAAGTGTTAGCGATGCCTGATTACATCTGTGAAGAATTGGAAGAGATGGGCATCCAATACAGCACCCACAGCAGCATTGAAGAAGTGGTGCCTGAATTGGATGTCCTGTACATGACTCGCGTACAGAAAGAGCGCTTTGATGCGTCAGAATACGCGCACATGAAGTCGGCTTACATTCTAACGGCCGATACCTTGAAAGATGCACGCCAGAACATGAAGGTGCTTCACCCATTACCACGCGTCGATGAAATCACAACCGACGTAGATAAAACGCCACACGCTTACTACTTTGAACAAGCTGAAAACGGTGTATACGCTCGCGAAGCCCTATTGGCCCTAGTTCTTAACGACACTTTATAAGCAGGAGAAACAGTCATGGTTAAACAAACTCAGCTACAAGTAGAAGCGATCCGTAACGGCAGCGTGATTGACCACATCCCTGCTCATCTTGGTATCAAAATCCTCAAACTGTTTAAGCTACACAAAACAGAACAACGCATCACCATGGGGTTGAATCTGCCATCATCTGCGCTTGGTCATAAAGATCTGATCAAGATTGAGAACATCTTTCTGACCAAGGAACAAGCCAACCAATTGGCTCTGTATGCGCCGCAAGCGACGGTAAATCAGATTGAAGAGTACAAGGTGGTTAATAAGCTAACATTAGTACTGCCAGACCAAAACAACAGTGTGTACTCTTGCCCGAATAGCAACTGTATTTCGCACGGTGAACCCGTTGAAAGTAGCTTTAAAGTGCAGCTAAAACACGAAAACGTCCAACTAAAATGTCACTATTGTGAAAAAGTATTCTCTCGCGAGATCATGAGTGAAATCCGCTAGCCCTTAGCGCTCTTACCTTCGTAAAAGAAACCGCTCAAACTACATGGATATTTATTCCTAACCCGGAATAAATATCCACTTACCTAAAGAATAAAACTCCACAAAAAAAGCAAATAACCAGAATTTTGTTTGGTGATCACCTTCAAAAAGATAACTATTCTTTAGTGGTAGACTGGATGAATAGAAGATCATACATCACGCATACCCTTCCTATTTATTTCGGGATTCATCGGTAAGCCCTAATTAACAATCGTACTCTACGGCTTTGGGAGTGCGTTCTGCGCTATGGACAAGCGATATCAACACGTTGACCTTAAGGAGTTGTTCATGAACCAAATCACTGAGCACGGTTGCTTGTATTCAGCTGAAGATAAAACACTGACCGCAGCGTGCAAACGCTTACTACAACAGCAAAGCTTCTCGACCCAGAACCAGCTGCGAGAGAAACTCGTCGACATTGGTTATACAGGCATTAGCCAGTCGACTGTGTCTCGTATTTTGTCACAACTCGGTGTTGTCAAAATCCAGAACGCCTGTGGCAAAAAGGTTTACTGCATCACCGTAGAAAGCGCACCGGTACGTGTCGATGCGTCAATCTCATCACAAATCGAATTAATTACTCACAACCAAGCAATGGTGATCGTAAAAACAAACCCTGGTTGCGCACAGTTGGTCGCAAGATTGGTTGATATCGACCCACATACCGAGATTATCGGTACGGTTGGCGGCAATGACACGGTGTTAATTATTCCGAAAGACACCACGAATATAGATGCTTGCGAACAAGTAGTAAGAGCACGCTTAGGAGTGGCTTAAATGTCTTATTGGCAAAAGCTGACAACTCATGTTGAGCGACTGACACTCTCTCGACTGCCCCAGAAAATAGCCCACCCGCCTTAGGGGATATTTGTTTACCGATGAAACTAATCACAAACTATTACGGTCTGATTGAGTTAAGATACCTTCAACTCCATTTTGATGACTAAATAGTATGCGACGACTTGCCACATTACTTTTTGTTTGTGTTTCCCTGTTCACCCAGCCTGCGTGGGCGCTTTTTGGAAACGACAACGCCGAGCCAAGCTTCGGAGGCAATAACAACGGTTTTGTCCCTGTAGACCAAGCTTTCCCTTTCAATTACTACCAGCAAGACGGCAAGGTCCTTCTCGACTGGCAAGTAAAAGAGGGCTACTACCTCTATCAACATAGCCTCTCGTTCACTGGCCAAAATCTCACTATCGGCAATGTTGAAATGGAAAATGGCCAACCACACCAAGATGAATTCTTCGGTGAGGTGAGCATCTATACTCAGCCGTTATTCGTGCAAGTTCCTCTACAGAGTTACCAAGATGGCTCACAGCTTATCGTTAAGTATCAAGGCTGTGCAGATGCTGGTTTCTGTTACCCACCAGAGATCCGAGTAATCGACATTGAACCGTTTACTGCGACGAGTTCTGGGGATATGAAAAGCAGTGATGAGCAAAACAGTGGTGCTTTACAAGGTTCTTCTGATGCAGCTGGTGAAGCTGACAATTCAGTACAAGCCTCTTCTCCTACCACTGACGCAGCAAGCAATACCACTCAACAAACCAATGCTCCCGTTTCAAAAGAAGCAGGCTTAGCCGATAAGCTCGGTGACAGTTGGTGGACTCCATTATTATTCCTCGCACTCGGTGTGGGTTTAGCCTTTACGCCGTGTGTTCTGCCTATGTATCCGATTCTAACGGGTATTGTGCTAGGTGGCGGCAAGCTCAGCCAAGGTCGTGCGCTGATGCTGTCCTTCATCTACGTGCAAGGCATGGCGCTGACCTACACCTTATTGGGTTTAGTGGTTGCTTCAGCAGGCATGCAGTTCCAAGCTGCCATGCAGCATCCTTACGTATTAATCGCGCTGAGTGTTCTGTTCGTGGCATTAGCCATGTCGATGTTTGGCGTTTATAACCTGCAACTTCCAAGCAGTATCCAAACTTGGCTTAACAATCAAAGTAACAAACAGCAAGGCGGCAATACCTTGGGCGTGTTCGCGATGGGTGCTATCTCTGGCTTGGTGTGTTCACCTTGTACCACAGCTCCATTGTCAGGTGCGCTGCTGTATGTGGCTCAAAGTGGCGACCTATTAACGGGTGCGATTGCTCTGTATGCCTTAGCCATGGGTATGGGTATCCCGCTGATCTTGGTTGCGGTATTTGGTAATAAGCTTCTGCCGAAAGCAGGTAGCTGGATGGACAAGGTTAAGATCGTATTTGGCTTTATCTTGCTGGCAGCCCCTATCTTCCTACTAGAGCGTATTATCCCTGAATTATGGGCAACCGTGCTTTGGTCTGGGCTTGGTTTCATCGCCTTTGGTTGGCTTTACCACAGCAAGAATGCACTGCCATTCGGCGGCTGGAAGCAGAGCGCAGTGGGCATCATCGCGATGCTCGGCCTGTTCGCTTCAGCGCAACCTGCCTTAAATTACTGGTTTGCAGAGAAGAGCGTAACGGTAGAGCAACAGCATATCCAATTTGCGCGCGTCAACACGGTTGAAGAGTTAGAAATTCAGCTCATCGAAGCGAAGAAACTCGGCAAGCCAGTGATGCTCGATTTCTACGCCGATTGGTGTGTGGCATGTAAAGAGTTTGAGAAGTACACCTTCCACCAAGCTGATGTTGAGAACAAGCTTTCTGATTTCGTCCTGCTTCAGGCTGACGTAACGAGAAACATGCCTCAAGACATTGAACTACTTAAACAATTGCAGGTACTCGGCTTACCAACCATTGAGTTCTGGGACGGCAAGGGTAACCATGTTCCAAATGCTCGTGTGACGGGCTTTATGCCTGCCGATGTATTCTTAAAACACATGCAAGACCACCAGCTATAGCGACGACATTCGTCTAAATACAAGCACTAACGAAAGCCGCACCGCCCCTCCGTAACGAGATGGCTGTGCGGCTTTTTTGTTATTCAGAGTAACGCTTTCTTATTCTGGGGATAAAAGTCGATATGGTTCAGACTTTTAATGCATAAATATTGTCCACATACTCAATCAGGATGATAATAAATATTAACTAAATTGTTAAAAGTATGAACGTCATGGACTCGACCTATACCATCATCATTGCTGATGACCACCCTCTCTTTCGCAACGCCCTGTTTCAGTCAGTTCATATGGCTATCAGCGGTGCGAACCTGCTTGAGGCTGATTCTCTCGATGCCTTACTGACTCTACTAAAAAAAGAAGATGAACCAGACCTGTTACTTCTCGACCTTAAAATGCCGGGAGCAAACGGGATGTCGGGCTTAATTCAACTGCGTGCTGAATATCCAGATTTACCGATCGTGGTGATATCAGCCAGCGAGGATGCCAGCGTTGTCACTCAAGTGAAAAGCCACGGTGCGTTTGGTTTCATTCCTAAGTCGAGTGATATGCGTGAATTGGTCAGTGCACTGAATCAAGTGCTGAATGGCGACCCGTTCTTTCCTGAAGGGCTTATCACCAATAATGCAGCCTGTAGCGACCTTGCGGAAAAGCTTTCCACACTGACGCCTCAGCAATACAAGGTGTTAGGGATGCTTTCAGACGGCCTACTGAACAAGCAAATCGCCTATGAATTGAATGTTTCGGAAGCGACTATCAAGGCACATATGACAGCCATCTTCCGTAAACTGGATGTGAAAAACCGAACTCAAGCAGTTATCTTGCTACAAGAAGTCCACAACTAGGCTTCGCTTATATCCTCTTCTAAAGTCGTCTTTGGTAAACATAAACCCAACCTGACGACTTTATGATCATCTATCTCTGCAACCACCCAAGTAATGTCATGCCACACAAAACTATCGCCTAATACAGGGTGGGCACCAAGCTCTCGCTCAGCCAATTGTTTTAGCGTCATTTCTCGCTCTTCTTCCGAGCCCAGTTCAATGCCATAACAATCACTGACTGCTGCAACCGATAGTTCGACATCCAAGAAGAAATCACCAAAGAATCGAGCGGCCTCTTCAGCTAGAGGAGCCTCACTGAATAGCGCACTTAGGCTATCTAGGTCTTTATCTTGGCCAAGCACACAGAGAATATCGTTCGCCTCTAACACAGTGCTGCCCGATGGGTGAAGCAAAGCATCTTTTCTAAACAGCGCCGTAATTCGCGTCCCTTCAGGCATAGACAAACGCTTAAGCGGTTCACCAACACACCACTTTTCCTCTTTCAGCTTGTAGACAAACATCTCCCACTCACTGGTCGGATAAATCTCCATGCCGGTACGAGAAATCGGTGTCGGTGTCGGTGGTAAGGTCACCTGAGCCAACCTCGCAACTTTCATCAAGCTACCGCCCTGAACAATCAGCGAAACCATAACCACGAAGAAGGCGATGTTGAAGTAAAGTTGGGCATTTGGCAGGCCAGCCATCATCGGAAAAACCGCCAAAATGATCGGCACTGCACCACGTAAACCGACCCAAGAGACAAACCAGCGCTCCTTGGTGGTAAAGCTTCTGAACGGCAGCAAACCCAACCAAACCGACACTGGACGAGCAAACAAAATCATACCGAAAGCCAGTGCTAACGCAGGAAGTGCAATGTCCATTAAGGTCGATGGTGTCACCAATAAACCCAACACCAAGAACATCACGATCTGACTTAGCCACGTCATGCCATCAAGAACATTAAGGATAGAGTGTCGAGAACGCGTCGGACGATTACCAATGAACAGACCTACGAGGTAAATCGATAAGATGCCACTACCGCCAAGCATGTTAGAGAACGCAAACAGAGCCACGCCCCCACTGAGTACCAGAATGGAGTAAAGGCCATCAGCCAGTTGTACTCGATTGATTAAGCTCCATAGAACCCAGCCGCCGCCAATACCAACAAGAGTACCGATACCAAACTGCATCGCAAAACTTTGCAGTAGGAAGTTCATTCCCATCTCAGCGTCAGGGTTGCCTAACAGCGCAATTAAAGTCACCGTCAGGAAGACCGCCATTGGGTCGTTAGTGCCTGATTCGATCTCTAGAGTTGAACCCACACGCTCATTGAGACTCTGTCCTTTCAGCAAAGAGAATACCGCTGCCGCATCGGTTGAACCAACAATCGCCCCGACCAAGATGCCCTGCATTAATGACAAGTCAAACAGCCAAGCCGCCATTAATCCGGTTAAGGTTGCTGTACATGCGACACCTATCGTCGCCAGCGAGAGCGAAGGCCAGAAAGCGACCTTGAAGCTCGCCACCTTGGTTCGCATACCGCCATCCAACAGAATCACGGCAAGCGCAAGGTTACTCACCAAGTAGGTCAGTGAGTAATCATCGAAATGAATATTACCGGGTCCATCTTCACCCGCTAACATACCAACGAACAAAAAGATCAAAAGAATAGGAACGCCCAATCGAGAGGACACTTGTGAGAAAAGTACACTGATGGCGATGAGTACGGCACCAGTCAAGAATAAGTGGTTAATGGTTATTGCGTCCAATTCGTTCCCCCAAAGAATAAAATCCGAGCTTTAAGCCTGTTGATCTTTTGCCGTTTAGCAAGGCACGGTCGGTGAAAGTGCCGTAGTTACTATAACAAACTTATGTTTCGCTTCGTGTCATAAGCAGGGCTAAATACAGTTTCTCGGTCATTTAGTTGTTAAATTTTATGACTCGCACTCTAATTCATCCCTCTTTGTTAGACCTTTGGCTAATTTAACATCATTGCAACATCACGTTTTTCTATGGTTCTGTCTCCTAGCTCCCATATTTCAGTACATTAGCGCTAATGGCGTCCCGACTAAAGTTGCACAGATCCCTTGACTTATCCTTGCTACATTCTAAATCGTAACATTACGTTAACACGCTATTTTACAAAAACGGTTTCACAAAACGGTTTCTACGAAAACGGAATTAAAGGAGAAGGCAATGGCGTTCGAATCTACGGAACATGCTCAAGCCTACTGGAAGGAAAACTTGGGAATAATGGGAACACTACTCGCAGTCTGGTTTGTGGTGTCTTATGGCGCAGGCATCTTATTTGTGGATGTCCTAAATACCATTCAATTTGGCGGATTTAAGCTAGGTTTTTGGTTCGCTCAGCAAGGTTCAATTTATACCTTCGTGGCGTTGATATTTATTTACGTTGTTCGCATGAATAAGCTGGACAAAAAATACAACGTACAGGAAGACTAGAGGCTAGAACATGGATATTCAAACTTGGACGTTTATTCTCGTCGGTATTACTTTCGCAGTCTATATCGGCATCGCAATCTGGGCTCGTGCTGGAACAACGAGTGAATTCTACGTTGCTGGCGGCGGCGTACACCCAGTAGCAAACGGCATGGCAACAGCCGCTGACTGGATGTCGGCAGCATCATTCATCTCAATGGCAGGTATCATCTCATTCGTTGGTTACGACGGTGCGGTTTACCTAATGGGTTGGACAGGTGGTTATGTACTACTTGCGCTATGTTTAGCACCTTACCTACGTAAGTTCGGTCAGTTTACGGTTCCTGATTTCATCGGTGAACGTTACTACTCGAAAACAGCACGTATGGTAGCGGTATTCTGTGCAATCTTCGTATCATTTACGTACGTTGCAGGCCAGATGCGTGGTGTCGGCGTTGTATTCTCTCGTTTCCTAGAAGTTGATATTAACCTAGGCATCATCATTGGTATGGGTATTGTGTTCTTCTACGCAGTGCTTGGTGGCATGAAAGGCATCACTTATACGCAGGTAGCTCAATTCTGTGTCCTCATTTTCGCCTTCCTTGTTCCAGCAATCTTTACCTCAATCATGATGACGGGTAACCCACTTCCACAAGTTGGTATGGGCTCAACGCTATCAGGTACAGATGTATACTTACTTGATAAACTGGATGGACTAACAGAAGAACTCGGATTTACCGCCTATACCGAAGGTAACAAGAGCATGGTAGATGTATTCTTCATCTGTGCAGCTCTAATGGTAGGTACTGCCGGTCTTCCACACGTAATCATTCGTTTCTTCACGGTACCAAAAGTACGTGATGCTCGTATCTCAGCAGGTTGGGCACTACTGTTCATCTCATTGCTATACACAACAGCACCTGGCGTTGCAGCTTTCGCTCGTGTAAACATGATCGAAACGATTAACGGCCCAGACATGCAAGGTGTCGCAGCAGCAGAAGCACCAAGCTGGTACAAAAACTGGGAAAGCACAGGCCTAGTTGGTTGGGAAGATAAGAACGGCGATGGCAAAATGTTCTACTCGGGCGACGAACGCAACGAAATGAAGATTAACCGTGACATCATCGTACTGGCTTCTCCAGAACTAGCAAAACTACCAAACTGGGTTGTCGCACTGCTTGCAGCTGGTGGCTTAGCCGCAGCACTATCAACAGCCGCGGGTCTGCTATTGGTAATCTCAACGTCGATTTCACATGACTTGTTGAAGAAAGGCTTTAGACCAAACATGACCGACAAGCAGGAGCTGTTAGCCGCTCGTTTAGCTGCCATGATCGCGATTGTAGGTGCAGGTTACTTGGGTATTAACCCACCAGGCTTTGTAGCACAGGTAGTAGCGTTTGCCTTCGGCTTAGCCGCAGCATCCTTCTTCCCAGCGATCATCCTAGGTATCTTCTACAAGAAGATGAACAAGGAAGGCGCAATTGCAGGTATGTTGTCAGGTATTGCCTTCACAGCAAGCTACATCATCTACTTCAAGTTCATTAACCCAGCAGCAAGCACACCGGAAAACTGGTGGTTTGGTATCAGCCCAGAAGGCATCGGTACGCTAGGTATGTGTCTAAACTTCGTAGTATCAATTGCAGTGAACAAAGTGACCACTGAAGTTCCTGAAGATGTACAAGAGATGGTTGAGAACATTCGTTACCCGAAAGGTGCTGGTGAAGCTCACGACCACTAAGCACTACCACGAAACAAAGATGTTTAGCAAAAATGAATCAGTACTTACATTGTAGGGATTAGGTACTGACTCCAGAAAGCCGATACTTCATGTATCGGCTTTTTCTTTTCCTACTCACTTTATAAAAAGAGAAACAAAGGGTTGTTTTTAAAATCTCATTTGATAATAATTATCATTAACACTCATTGGTGAGATGCAGATGATGAAAGAGCAGCAGGTTCTTTATTCGAGGTTTTACAAAGCACAGGATCGCTTTGCTTCATTAGAACAAGTTCAAGGCCATGAGCCGTTTGTGATTCGAGAGTATATCGAGTGCGCACTCACGCTTTCGGCTTATTATGAAAAGCATGCCGCCCAAGAAAACATCTTGTTGTGCGAGCTGTATCTGCGCCAAGTTTTCTTCCATTTAATTGAAGCGATTGAGTCTCCAGAGCGCAGTTTCACCTTTCGTCATATCTGCCTAGACTCTATTCACTCACCACTATTTTATTTGAAACGCCACTACTGCCAGCAACCACAAGGCCAAGCGCGTTTTTTGAATCTCAGCCAAACACTACAACAAGTCCAAGCCCCACTTGGCTAACAAGGATAGAACATGACCCTACAATTTCGGATAGAAAAAGACAGCATGGGCGAAGTGAAAGTTCCTGCCGATGCGCTATACCAAGCACAAACTCAACGTGCCGCGGATAACTTCGCGTTTAGTTCACACAAGATGCCAACCAGCTTCATTCAAGCACTGGCGTTAATTAAGCTGGCCGCCGCCGATACTAATGCTCAGCTAGGTTTACTGGAAGGTGATATTGCCAACGCGATAGCCGAAGCCAGCCAAGAGATCATCGATGGTAAACACCTCGAGCAATTCCCTATTGATGTCTATCAGACGGGCTCTGGCACCAGCTCTAACATGAATGCTAACGAAGTGATTGCGACACTCGCTTCAAGAAGCCTGCAAAGAGACGTGAACCCGAATGATCACGTAAACATGGGGCAAAGCAGTAACGATGTCGTGCCAACAGCAATTCAAGTCAGTGTCGCTTTGATGGCAGAAAATAAGCTACTACCTGCACTTACCCACCTTTCTGCGGCGCTTACCGTAAAACAGCATGAACTTGCTGAGGTAGTCAAAACTGGCCGTACCCATCTAATGGATGCAATGCCGATTACCTTTGCTCAAGAGCTTGGTGGTTGGAAATTTCAGATTGAACATGCCAAGCAAGCGATAGAAAGCAGCTTGCCAGCAGTCAAGGCGCTTGCTCAAGGTGGCACAGCGGTTGGTACGGGGATCAATGCCGACCCACGCTTTGCCGATAAGTTTGCAAGTAACCTGTCTCAATCGACAAAGATCAGTTTTACCTCGAGTGAAAACTTCTTTTTTAACCTCAGCAGCCAAGACGCGATCGTTGCGCTGTCAGGCCAGCTCAAAACTGCAGCAGTTTCGATCATGAAGATCTCAAACGATCTTCGCTGGATGAATTCAGGGCCGTTGGCTGGCTTAGGGGAAATTGAGTTGCAGGCTCTACAACCGGGCTCGTCTATCATGCCTGGCAAGGTAAACCCTGTAATTCCAGAAGCTGCAGCCATGGCGGCGGCTCAAGTAATAGGTAATGACACCACCATTACGATTGCAGGCCAATCGGGTAACTTCCAATTGAATGTGATGCTGCCCGTTATTGCTCATAACGTATTAGAAAGCATTGAGTTGTTAGCAAACAGTTCAGTCGCACTGGCTGATAAAGCAATTTCTACCTTCATGGTACGCCAAGACAACCTCGATTTGGCACTGTCAAAGAATCCAATTCTGGTGACCGCACTTAACCCTGTGATTGGCTACTTGAAGGCGGCTGATATTGCCAAGAAAGCCTATAAAGAAGGCCTACCAATTCTGGATGTCGCAGAAAGAGAAACCGATCTTAGCCGAGAAGAGCTCAGCAAACTGCTTGACCCAACTACACTCACTCAAGGCGGTATTGCGGGTTAAAGTAAATCGGTCATCCATAACCGAGCGAACAGATCGAAAAAGGCCTCAGCTGAGGCCTTTTTAATATCTAAGAGTTAATTAAACTAACTCACCCGATTTAAGACCGCTCTGAGTTTTAGCGGCTTGACGGGTTTAGCGATAAAGCTGAAGCTATTGGCTTTTATCGCTGCCAGCATGTCATCGGTTCTATCAGCACTGATGATGACCCCTTCAAAAGAGTCCCCAAGGCGCAAACGACACTGCTGCAATACTTCGAGCCCCGTTCTGCCATTATCTAAACGGTAATCAGAGAAAATCACATCCGGCTGCCAATCATCATCGAGACACTTCAAACTTTCGACTAAGTCGACGGCGGTCTTAACTTCACAGCCCCATCGCCCTATCAAGTTCTCCATACCGACCAAAATTTCTCGCTCATTATCGACACACAGTATTTTCAAGTGCTCGATATCACTGGTCGCCATTGGCGTAGAAGCTTGCACAACCGGAGCCACTTGCTCTGCTCTCGCTAAGGTGATGGAAAAGACGCTGCCTTCTCCCGGCCATGAACGCATCGAGATTTGATGACCAAGCACATGAGCAATCCCTTTCGAAATCGCCAACCCTAATCCCAACCCCTGATCGGCACGAACTTGACTACCTCGCGTAAACTCTTCGAATATCTCTTGTTGCTTGTCTTCATCGATACCGGTTCCGTTATCCCACACATCAATGCGTACTTGACCATTGACTCGTCTCGCACCGAGTACCACTTTTCCTTCAGGGTTATAGCGAAACGCATTCGTTAAAAAGTTCTGAATCACTCGTCTTAATAACTTAGGGTCAGAGTGAATAAACAGTGACGATGGGATCATCTGAAATTGGATCTTCTGCTGCGTTGCTAAAGCACTAAATTCGGCATTCAAATTGGTCAGCACATCATGCACGGCAATCGCGTGAATGTTGGTTTCTAATTTTCCTGACTCCAATCGCGAGATATCAAGCAGGTCGCCAATCAGATCTTCAGCCGCACCCAACGCACTTTCGATATGAGAAGAAAGCTGCTTCTCCTCTTGCTCTTTTGCCACCTCAGATAGCGAAGAAGCAAACAAGCGAGCTGCATTTAATGGCTGCATCAAATCGTGACTAACAGCCGCAAGAAAACGACTCTTAGATTGTGATTCTTGGTCAGAGATTTGCGTCGCCTTTACCAAGCGATGGTTAAGCTTCTCGAGCTCTTGAGTTCGTTCATGGACTCTCGATTCCAAGCTTTCATTAGCATCTTTTAGCGCTTGCTCTGCTTGTCTGAAAACCGTGATGTCGGTAAAGCTCATGACGAAGCCACCACTAGGCATTGGGTTACCTTGCACCTCAATCACTCGACCATCCGGACGAATACGAGATGAGGTGTGTCGCGTGCCTTGCTCAAGGTGATAAACACGGCGTCGAACGTGATCTTCTGGGTCGCCTGGGCCACATAAACCTTGCTCTGCATTGTGACGAATTACATCTGAAATGGGTCGACCCACCTGAATTAAGCCAGCAGGGAACTCAAACAGTTCTAAGTAACGTTGATTCCACGCCACCAGCCTCATTTGTTTGTCAATTACTGCAATGCCTTGACCAATATGTTCAATCGCACCTTGCAGTAAACCACGACTGAAATCGTACAATTCAGAGGCTTCATCAACGATGGTCGCAACTTCCTCAAGCTGCATATTTCTGCCCTGCAAGGCCGAAGTAAGTACTAACTTAGCTGAAGATGCACCGAATACACCAGCGAGCACACGTTCTGCATGTCGAATCAGGCTTGCGGGCGCTTGTTGGTTAGGAAGTAGCGGCTGCCCGTGCTGTTGCCAATAACTCTGTAAGGCACTTTTCGCACGCTTACGCCCCACAAAACGAGACGCCAGCATCTCTAATTCAGCGACAGTCACACGGCTTTGATAGAGGCTGATATTCTCATTTTCTGGTAATGGGGTACCAATAAAAGCAGCCGATTGTAAGCGCTCACTTAGGCTTGGGCGAGTTGTCATCGAAACCACGGCATAGCACAAGGTATTGAGCACAATACTCAGCACAATGCCCCAGTTCGAGCTGCTGATATCCCAACTGCTGAGCAACTCTGGTGGCGTAATAATCCACAGTAAAAGGTTACTTTCACTATCGCCCGCCAGCATGCTGGTTTGGCTCATCAGGGTGATCAGCCAAATCAACGAGCCCACCATTAAGCCGACATAAACCCCCTTCCGGTTGCCCGGACGCCAGTACAAACCACCAATAAGTGCTGGCGCGAATTGAGCAATCGCCGCAAAGGAAAGAAAGCCAATCGCCGACAGTGAGTGAATGGTATCGAGCGCTTGATAGAACAGCCAAGCACCAAGTAACAGCAGTAAAATCAACCCACGCCGAATCACCAGCAACATGCCAGAAAAATGTCGATGGGTTCTTTGAGTTAGGCGCATACGGCGCAGCAGCAATGGCATCACTAAATCATTCGATACCATGATCGCTAATGCGATGGTCGAGACAATCACCATGCCACTCGCCGCCGAAGTACCTCCGAGGAAAGCTAACAAAGCAATGTGATTCGCACCTTCTGCCATTGGTACACTGATCACGTAAGTATCAGCCGGCATGTCGGTGAGCAGCCCTTGTCCTGCCCAAGCAATTGGCAGCACAAACAGGCCCATCAAAATCAGATAAAGTGGAAACAACCAGCGAGCGGTATGCAAGTCTTGAGGACGTTCGTTCTCAACCACCATGGTGTGGAATTGGCGCGGCAGACAGACAATCGCCAACATGGTCAAAACGGTATGAATAATTAAGGTCGGAATATTAGGCGATTCGTAGGTGGAAGCCGCCACATCAAACAAGTCAATTTTGTCACTGCTCATCGCCAGGTAGATAATAAACAGGCCAACAATCAGGAATGCCGCTAGCTTAACAATTGACTCAAACGCCACCGCCATCATCATGCCACGGTGATGCTCTGTGTTATCGATGTGCCGCGTACCAAACAGCATGGTAAAAATGGCCAAAGCACCGACCACAAACCAAGACACGTGATAATCCTGATAGCCGAAATCAGACGCTAGGTTTGGCGCAACAATATCTAGCCCCATGGTGATACCACGCAGTTGCAGCGCGATATAAGGAAGAATACCGACCACAGCGATCACGGTGACGGCAACAGCCAAGCCCTGAGATTTTCCATAACGAGCTGCGATAAAATCGGCAATTGAAGTGATGTGTTCACGCTTTGCAATCAGGATCAACCGCGCTAAGATCCGCCATCCGAGTGTAAATACCAGAATGGGGGCGAGATAGATGGGTAAAAAGGACCATGGGTTGTTGCTCGCCTGTCCGACCGTTCCATAGAAAGTCCAAGAGGTACAATACACTGCAATCGAAAGGCTATAGATCCATGGGCGCCAACGCGATAGCCAACGAACCTGCCTGTCTCCATACCAAGCGATCAGAAATAACACGCCCAAATAGGCTAAAGAGACTGGAATTACTATCCATCCTTGCATTAAAAACCCTTTTTCATCCATAAAAAAACCTCTCCATAAGGGAGAGGTTTCATTTAACTAAGGATGGGTCATTAACTCAATCGAATCGCTTAAATTCTGTGCTTCAGACTCTAATTATCAGCATTTGCTGTTAGATTCTAATTGTTCCGAACCTGATTGATTAATCTCAACCACTGAACTTCTCTCGTCCAACTTAATGAACAGAGCAAGAGCCCCCATCGCGGCCATACCCCAGAAGATGTTTGCCCCCCAAAGCTCATAGCCCCAACCACTTAAGGTCGTCATTAGTGCGATAACAGCCCCCAATGGGATCGCGTTATACAGAGCTTGCAGCGCGACCATTTTATTCTGTTCTTCTGATTGAATGTATTGAATGGCTGCGATGTGCGCCATAGCAAACGTCACACCATGCAGCATTTGCACCATAACCAAGGCGAAAATCGCCGTTGTTGATGCGGTAATCCCCCAACGAGCCATCACACCGATTGCCGCTACCACGAACAGAGTACGCATTGACCAGCCAGAGAATAAGCGCTTACTGAGAGCAAACACAGCGACCTCAGCAACAACACCTAGGCTCCATAAATAACCAATAATCGCTTCTGAGTGACCGGCTTCTTTCCAGTAAATCGCACTAAAACTGTAGTAAGCCGCATGGCTACCTTGCAGCAACGCCATCAAGGCCAAAAATTTAACCACAGACGACTCACGCAGTAACTCACCTAATTTTGGTCGCACTGCTTGTTTCTCAGATTGCGTTACTGGCATCACGTTAGGGTTTCTCATCGCTAACATTAACGACAACAGCACACCAGCAAGCGCTGTATACAAAATCATATCAGTGCCGAACTGTGCGACTAAATAACCCACCACGGTTGAACCCGCAATAAAAGCAATCGAACCCCATAAACGAGTGCGTCCATAGTCAAGCATCTTAAGACGACTGTAATGGTTAGCCATTGCGTCAGAAAGAGGGATAACCGGCCCACAACACAGGTTAAACAGTACTGTTGCCAACAGCATCAATAAAAAACTGCCTCCAGTGAAGAAGTGGAAGCCAACAAATAACAATGAGGCGAAGCTCAACCAGCGCAGAGCGGGCAAAAGATTCTCTACGTTATGGATGCGCGGCGTAATCACAAGGTTAGCAACACAGCGAGTCGCAAAACCAATACCAATCAATACACCGATGTCTCCTGCAGAAACGCCTTGGTCTTCAAACCACAACGCCCAAAATGGCAAGTACACACCATACGCAAAAAAGAAACCAAGAAAATACTGAGATATCCATCCGTAAGGAGAGGGGCTAAACATAAATAACCTATAAAGTGTGCGGAAAAAGGCGGCTCCAATTATGCCTATCTAGAGTAGGATGAAAAAGGGAATTATTACTGGGATAGCATTCCTATATTTAATTAGCCTAGATATCACTTATCACTTATCACTTATCACTTATCACCAAGCTATATCACGTTCATCGATATCTAGTCTGCATTTAGACTAAAGTCGTCTGGAGCTTCGCTGGTATTTTGTCAGACTGATTAAAGACTCCCACTTCTTGTGATGCTTATGCCTGAAAAATTTAATATGCAGCACCCACCCTTCGATAGCCTGTCCGATACGGAACAATTGAAGCTTCGCTCTTCATTAGACGTGGTGTATTACCGCTCTCAAGAAGTGATACTGGAAGCAGATAGGCCGAGCAGACACCTGCACATCCTGATCAAAGGAGCCGTTGAAGAGCGCGCGAGCAGTGATGGTGAGATTTACGCACATTACGCCAATGACGATATTTTTGATGTGCGCAGCCAGTTTGAACCTCACACCAAACATCAATATATCGCACTCGAAGACACCTTAAGCTACCTACTGCCTACCGATGTTTTTCTCGATCTTTATCACGCCAATGGTCAATTTGCCGCCTACTTTGATAGTAACCTGTCGACACGGAAAGCTCTGATTGAGGCCGCTCAGCAGCAACAAAACCTTGCCGAGTTTATATTGACCAAAGTGGATGACTCTATCTATCACCCACCACTGATTCTTGAGCCAGGGCAACCAATCAACCAAGTCACTCAAATCCTAAAAGAGCAAGGCTTAGACTCGGCGCTGGTGCATTTAGACGACAAAGGCATAAAAGATTTTGGTTCAGGCTCCTTACCGTATGGGATCGTCACACGAACCAATTTATTGCACGCTGTAATGCTTGAGAACTTCCCACAGGATACGCCCGTTGGCGAGATTGCAACATTTCCGGTGATGCACGTAAACCAAGGGGATTTCTTATTTAATGCCATGATCACCATGACCAGAAACCGGGTAAAAAGGTTGATGGTTTGTGACGGTCTAAATGCTGTAGGCATGGTGGATATGACACAAATCCTCAGTGCATTCTCCACTCACTCTCACGTGCTCACTTTGCGTATTGCGCGATCCACCAGCATTGAAGAGCTCGCATTAGCCTCCAATAAACAACGTCAACTGGTCGAAAGCCTACTCAGTAACGGCATTCGCACGCGCTTCATCATGGAGCTAATTTCAGCCGTTAATGAACAGATAATAGAGAAAGCGTTTGAGTTGGTTATCCCACCCGCACTGCATAATCATTGCTGCCTTATCGTGTTGGGTTCCGAAGGCCGTGGAGAACAAATTCTCAAAACCGATCAAGACAACGCGCTGATTATTCAAGATGGTTTAGAGTGGCATCAATGCCAGAGTGCCATGAACGACCTCACTCATACATTGCAGCAATTGGGCTATCCACTCTGTCCGGGCAACGTGATGGTCAACAACCCCAAATGGGTGCATTCAGAACAAGAGTGGAAACAAACCCTCACTCGTTGGGTAAAAAAAGCCACGCCAGATACCGTGATGGATATCGCGATCATGGCGGATGCACACGCCGTTGCGGGTAATAGAGAGTTATTAAAACCCGTAAAGCAGCACCTAAGTGATTTGATGCTCGGACAAGAATTGATTCTGACTGAATTCTGCCGACCGGCTCTGAACTTCTCAGTACCCCTCACCCTGTTTGGCAATGTTAAACAATCCAAGTCAGGGCTCGATATCAAACAAGGCGGTATTTTCCCTATCGTGCATGGTGTGAGGGCACTCTGTCTTGAGCATGGTGTCACGGTAAACAACACCTTCGAACGCATTGAACAGTTGGTCTGTAAGAAAGTGCTTGAGCAAAGTACCGCCGATAACCTTAGTGAAGCACTCAAACAGTTCTTTAAGTGGCGCTTAGCCCAAAGACTTTCTCAGCAGCACAGTAGCAACAAGATTAACGTCAAATTGATGGAGCGAGCAGACAGAGACCTGCTTCGCCATAGCTTGCATGTGGTCAAAAAATTCAAGCAATGGCTTGGCTACCACTATCAGATACGAGATTAGGCGATTGAACGATGAATAGATTGGTTCGTTATTACTGGCATCATAAACTCAAAGGCTCTACTTATCAGCCTCTGTTTACTGCGCCTGCTAATCACGAATACGTATCTCTCGATTGTGAAACCACCAGCCTCGACCCCAATCAGGCAGAATTAGTCACCATTGCCGCAACCAAGATCATCGGCAACCGAATCATTACCAGCCAACCTTTTGAAGTCCGATTGCGCGCCCCTCAATCGCTCGATTGCAATTCAATAAAAATCCACCGTATTCGCCATCAAGATCTAAAGCACGGCATCGAAGAAAAACAGGCTTTAATCGAGCTACTGAACTTCATTGGAAATCGTCCTTTAGTCGGCTATCACATCCGCTATGATAAAAAAATCCTCGATCGTGCCTGTTTAAAACAGCTTGGATTTCCACTGCCTAACCGATTAGTCGAAGTAAGCCAACTTTATCAAGACAAGCTCGAAAGGCAGCTGCCCAATGCCTATTTTGACCTCAGTATGGACGCAATCTGTCGCCAGCTCGATTTACCTATCCCCGTCAATAAACATGATGCATTACAAGACGCTATCTCCGCCGCCCTGATCTTTGTTCGCCTGAAGCATGGTGATCTACCCCGTTTCAACTCTTCTTATTCTTAATTCAACCACTGGCGCTTCACATAGAGAGCAACATCTAAAAAATGAACTTAACTCGCTATTTTGTAAGTGAAAAGCAGCGTCTCATCCTAAAGTCTAATTGTGGAAATCGCCATCCTAGTCGAGAGTGATAACACAAAGACGGTTCTGTAATAGACCTAGAAACTGAACACAAAGGAAGTTGCCAGTTCATTAGGAATGTAGGCACAAGGAGAGATGCAATGAGTGAAGCCCACGTTTATCCGGTAAAAGAAAATATTAAATCAACTACACACGCGGATAATGACACTTACCTAGCCATGTACCAGCAATCTGTTTCTGACCCTGAAGGCTTTTGGGGTGAACACGGAAAAATCGTTGATTGGATTAAACCTTTCACACAGGTAAAAAATACCTCTTTCGACCCTGGCCACATTGATATTCGCTGGTTTGAAGATGGCACGCTTAACGTTTCGGCTAACTGTATCGACCGCCACCTTGCTGAACGCGGCGATGAAGTCGCTATTATTTGGGAAGGCGATGACCCGGCGGATGACAAAACTCTAACTTTTAATGAACTACACAAAGAAGTGTGCCTGTTTTCGAATGCTCTGAAAGAGCAAGGCGTGCGCAAAGGCGATGTGGTTTGTTTATACATGCCAATGGTTCCTGAAGCTGCAGTAGCCATGCTGGCGTGTACCCGTATCGGGGCGGTTCACACAGTCGTATTTGGTGGTTTCTCACCAGAAGCACTGTCTGGTCGTATTATCGATTCAAATTCTAAAGTCGTTATCACTGCCGATGAAGGCGTGCGTGGCGGCCGTGCTGTTCCACTGAAGAAAAATGTCGATGAAGCACTGACGAATCCTGAAGTGAAGAACATCGAAAAGGTTGTAGTATTCAAACGTACTGGCGGCGATGTTGCATGGCACGAACACCGCGATGTGTGGTGGCACGATGCTATTGCTAATGTATCTGCAGATTGCCCACCAGAAGAGATGAACGCAGAAGATCCACTATTCATCCTTTATACGTCAGGCTCAACAGGCAAACCTAAGGGTGTTATGCACACCACCGGTGGTTACCTTGTTTATGCAGCAATGACCTTCAAATACGTATTCGATTACCAAGAAGGCGAAACTTTCTGGTGTACAGCCGATGTGGGTTGGATTACCGGTCACACATACCTTGTTTACGGACCGCTTGCCAATGGTGCAAAAACCATTCTGTTTGAAGGCGTGCCGAACTACCCGAACACAAGCCGCATGAGTGAAGTGGTCGATAAGCACCAAGTTAATATTCTTTATACTGCGCCAACAGCTATTCGTGCATTGATGGCGAAAGGCAATGAAGCCGTTGAAGGCACGTCTCGTGACAGCCTAAGAATCATGGGCTCAGTGGGTGAACCTATCAACCCAGAGGCGTGGGAGTGGTACTACAAAACAATCGGTAATGAGCAGTCTCCAATTGTTGATACATGGTGGCAAACAGAAACGGGCGGAATCTTGATTGCACCGCTACCAGGCGCAACAGACCTAAAACCGGGCTCAGCGACGCGTCCATTCTTCGGTGTGCAACCGGCGCTGGTTGATAACATGGGTAACATCATTGAGGGTGCAACAGACGGCAACCTAGTGATTCTTGACTCTTGGCCAGGCCAGATGCGTACCGTTCACGGCGATCATGACCGTTTCGAACAAACTTACTTCTCGACCTTTAAAGGCATGTACTTCACCAGTGATGGTGCTCGTCGTGATGAAGACGGTTACTACTGGATTACTGGCCGTGTTGATGACGTTCTGAACGTATCAGGTCACCGTATGGGTACCGCTGAGATTGAATCGGCTCTAGTCGCATTTGATAAGATCGCAGAGGCTGCGATTGTCGGTATCCCTCATGATATTAAAGGCCAAGCGATTTACGCTTACATCACGTTGAATGATGGTGAGTTCCCAACCGCAGAGCTTCATAAAGAAGTCAAAGACTGGGTACGTAAAGAGATTGGCCCAATCGCAACGCCAGATGTACTGCACTGGACCGACTCATTACCAAAAACTCGTTCAGGTAAAATCATGCGTCGTATCCTGCGTAAGATTGCCACTGGCGATACTGGCAACCTAGGCGATACGTCGACACTGGCAGACCCAAGCGTGGTCGATAAGCTGATTGCAGAGAAAGCGGAACTGGCATAAGCAACCCGTTACATTACGTAATTACTGTTTAAAACAGCGCCTTTCTAAACCGTCACCTATGTGGCGGTTTTTTTATGGCTGATCTTGATCTCAAATATCCTCGACAAAATTAAGGCTAAGGCGCTTTTTTGTTAAGTTGGTAACAATCTCACACTCTCTCAATAGGAGATTAGACCAGTAAATTGCTGCGATTTGCGCTGAATTAGCTATAATCTGGTTCTAATTTTTAAATTTGGGTTTTTCTTACTGGAAATTATCCCCAAATTTTCAATAAAATGGCAACATTCACGTTCGTAAACACGATAAAGGAAGATAGCCCCACAATGTCTACAAAGTTTCGCATTCTAGTTTTAAATGGACCAAACCTTAATCTGTTAGGCCTTAGAGAACCTGCACACTACGGTTCTCAAACACTTGACCAGATTATTAGCTCATTGACCGAGCAAGCGAAAACACACGATGTTGAGCTATCTCACTTACAGTCAAATCGTGAGTATGAGCTGATTGAAGCTATCCATAGTGCTTATCAAAATGTTGATTTCATTATTATCAACCCAGCGGCCTTTACACATACCAGTGTGGCGTTGCGTGATGCACTACTTGGTGTTGCTATCCCATTTATTGAGGTTCACCTATCGAATGTTCACGCACGTGAACCATTCCGTCACCACTCTTACCTGTCTGATAAAGCAGAAGGTGTGATTTGTGGCTTAGGTGCCCAAGGTTATCAATTTGCTTTGACAGCTGCGCTCAACAAGCTCAACGCAAAGTAAATAAAAACAACGAACT
Source organism: Vibrio sp. 10N.247.310.24 (assembly GCF_041467175.1). Classification (NCBI taxonomy): domain Bacteria; kingdom Pseudomonadati; phylum Pseudomonadota; class Gammaproteobacteria; order Vibrionales; family Vibrionaceae; genus Vibrio; species Vibrio sp. 10N.247.310.24. The sequence continues at coordinate 29,990 of NZ_JBFSUD010000002.1, read as the reverse complement.
ATTACTAACCTACTCAGTCAAAGAGTAAGTTCAATCAACAGATAAAGAGAAAGAAACAATGGATATTCGCAAAATCAAGAAGCTAATCGAATTGGTTGAAGAGTCTGGTATTTCTGAGCTAGAGATCTCTGAAGGTGAAGAGTCAGTACGAATCAGTCGTAACAGCCCTGTATCTGCAGCGCCTATTCAATATGCAGCAGCTCCAGCTCCTGTAGCCGCAGCAGCACCTGCGGCGGCACCTGTAGCTGCAGAAGCGGCAGCTCCTGCGGTTCCTGCTGGTCACCAAGTTCTTTCTCCAATGGTTGGTACTTTCTACGGCGCTCCAAGCCCAGATGCAAAACCGTTCGTTAAAGTGGGTCAATCTGTAACTGCTGGCGAAACACTATGTATCGTTGAAGCAATGAAAATGATGAACCAAATCGAAGCTGATAAATCTGGTGTTGTAACGGCTATCCTAGTTGAAGACGGTCAACCAGTAGAATTCGACCAAGCTCTAGTAATTATCGAATAATAGAGAGCACTCATTATGTTAGATAAATTAGTAATCGCGAACCGTGGTGAAATTGCACTGCGTATTCTGCGAGCATGTAAAGAACTTGGCATCAAAACGGTAGCAGTTCACTCAACCGCTGACCGCGATCTTAAGCACGTACTGCTTGCTGACGAAACCATTTGTATCGGTCCAGCTCGTGGTATCGATAGCTACCTGAACATCCCTCGTATCATCAGCGCTGCTGAAGTAACGGGTGCAGTTGCTATTCACCCAGGCTACGGCTTCCTATCTGAAAATGCAGATTTTGCAGAACAGGTAGAGCGCAGTGGTTTTATCTTCGTTGGCCCTAAAGCTGAAACCATTCGCATGATGGGTGACAAAGTGTCAGCTATCACGTCAATGAAAAAAGCGGGTGTACCTTGTGTACCAGGTTCTGACGGCCCTCTTGACGACGACGAAGCGAAAAACAAAGCGCACGCTAAGCGCATTGGTTTCCCTGTAATCATCAAGGCTTCTGGCGGCGGCGGCGGTCGTGGTATGCGTGTTGTTCGTACTGAAAAAGAACTAACAGAAGCTATCGCAATGACTCGTGCTGAAGCAAAAGCATGTTTCAATAACGACATGGTTTACATGGAAAAATTCCTAGAAAACCCACGTCATATTGAAGTACAAGTGCTTGCCGATGGTCAAGGTAATGCTATCCACCTAGGTGAGCGTGACTGTTCAATGCAGCGTCGTCACCAGAAAGTTGTGGAAGAAGCACCAGCTCCAGGTATCACTGAAGAAATGCGTAAATACATCGGCGACCGTTGTACTCGTGCATGTCTTGAGATTGGTTACCGCGGCGCAGGTACATTTGAATTCCTATACGAGAACGGTGAGTTCTACTTCATTGAAATGAACACTCGCATCCAGGTTGAGCACACGATTACTGAAATGGTAACGGGTATCGATCTAGTGAAAGAGCAACTTCGCATTGCTGCTGGTCAGCCTCTATCATTCACACAGGATGATATTAAGCTGCGCGGCCACTCAATCGAATGTCGTATCAATGCAGAAGATCCCGTACGTTTCCTACCGTCTCCGGGTAAGATCACGCGCTTCCATGCTCCAGGTGGTATGGGCGTACGTTGGGAGTCTCACATCTACACGGGTTACACAGTGCCACCACACTACGATTCAATGATTGGCAAGCTGATCACTTACGGTGAAAACCGTGATGTTGCTATCGCTCGTATGAAGAACGCATTGGGTGAAATGATTGTTGAAGGTATTAACGTTAATACTGAGCTTCAACTGTCTATTATGAACGACGAAAACTTCCAACACGGTGGGGCAAACATCCACTACCTTGAGAAGAAGCTTGGTCTACAATAGACGCTAGCCTTCCGTAATTCGTTCTCTGTAGAACAGTAATAAATGCTCACTTCGGTGAGCATTTTTGTTTGTAAATACTCGCAATAATCAATTCATCATCCCCATTATATTCCGTGGGGTTTTGGTGAATTTGCTCATATTTTCTGCTAGACTCGCCATCCAATTTTTCTCATATAGAAGATGCAGCCATGCCTTGGATTCAAATCAAGCTTAATGCTACCAATGAAAATGCCGAACAAATCGGCGACATGTTAATGGAAGAGACTGGTGCTCTTTCTGTAACTTTCCTGGATGCACAAGATACCCCTGTATTTGAGCCTCTGCCGGGCGAAACTCGCCTTTGGGGTGATACTGACATTCTCGCGCTTTACGACGCTGAGACTGACACTGGTGTCGTTCTAGCGCAGATTAAAGCAAGCAACATGTTCCCTGCAGACTTTGCTCACAAAGTAGAGCAAATTGAAGACAAGGATTGGGAACGTGAATGGATGGACAACTTCCACCCAATGAAGTTTGGTGAGCGTTTATGGATCTGTCCTAGCTGGCGCGATATCCCTGAACCTGACGCTGTAAACGTAATGCTGGATCCCGGTCTTGCATTTGGTACAGGTACTCACCCGACAACGGCATTGTGTCTTGAGTGGCTTGAAGGCTTAGACCTTACAGGCAAAACCGTGATCGATTTCGGTTGTGGTTCAGGCATCCTAGCGATCGCTGCGATCAAACTTGGCGCGGCAAAAGTTATCGGGATCGACATTGATCCTCAAGCCCTGCTTGCATCAAAAGACAACGCACAACGCAATGGCGTGGCAGAGCAACTAGAAGTGTTCTTACCACAAGATCAACCGGAAGGTTTACTTGCTGACGTTGTTGTTGCCAACATCCTTGCAGGTCCACTACGCGACCTTTCTGGCATCATTAAAGGCCTAGTTAAGCCAAATGGTGTACTTGCAATGTCGGGTGTTTTAGATACACAAGCGGAAGATGTTGCGACTTATTATCGTGATGAGCTTCACATTGATCCGATCATTGAACAACAAGAATGGTGTCGAATCTCAGGTCAGAAGCAAGGCTAGGTAAGACTTTGAGCGCTAATTGATTGAAATTTAAACAAATTACAAAAACAAATTGTAAATGCTCAAATATTAGTCTTTTCACGCAGCGAAAAAATGCGTAAAATGCGCGCCCTTGCTGGTACAGAACTGTGATGACATTTTTTGAAAATCGGAAATTATCAACTTAAGAACAATCTAATCGTCGCTCCTATGGCTGGCGTAACGGATAGACCATTCCGTGAGTTGTGTCTTCGTTACGGTGCGGGGATGGCAGTCAGTGAAATGATGTCCTCCAATCCGAAAGTTTGGAAAACGTCAAAATCTCAGCAGCGTATGGTACATGAAGGCGAATCGGGCATTCGTTCAGTACAAATCGCTGGTGCAGATCCACAGCTTATGGCCGAGGCTGCTCAATTCAATGTTGCTAACGGTGCGCAAATCATCGATATCAATATGGGTTGCCCAGCAAAAAAAGTGAATAAGAAGCTTGCGGGCTCAGCCCTACTTCAGCATCCAGAACTCATTGAAGATATTCTGAAGGCGGTGGTAAATGCTGTCGACGTTCCAGTAACGTTGAAAACGCGCACAGGCTGGGATACAGACAATAGAAACTGTGTCCAAATCGCGAAAATAGCCGAAGACTGCGGCATACAAGCTCTTGCCCTTCACGGGAGAACTCGCGCTTGTATGTACAAAGGTGAGGCAGAATACAAACACATTAAAGCAGCGAAACAAGCAGTATCTATTCCGGTTATCGCTAACGGTGATATCGATAGTCCGGAAAAAGCGAAGTTTGTGCTGGAGTACACCGGCGCTGATGCTTTAATGATAGGTCGACCTGCCCAAGGACGTCCTTGGATTTTTAACGAAATCCTACACTATTTGGAAAACGGCACCACGATGGACCCACTCCCGATTTCGGAAGTGAAAGACATCATGCTTGGTCATGTGCTCGCTCTACATGAATTTTATGGAGAGTTTTTAGGCCCTCGCATCGCTCGTAAGCATGTGGGTTGGTATCTAAAAGAACATGAACAAGCGAGTGAGTTTCGCCGTACCTTCAACGCATTCGAAGCAGGTGATCTGCAGCTTGAAGCGCTAGAAGGTTTTTTTGATAACGTTGCACCATAATTACGAGAAGAGCTAGACCGAATATGTTCGAACAAAATCTGACTTCAGAAGCATTGACAGTAACTACAGTTACATCACAAGACCAAATCACGCAGAAGCCACTACGTGACTCAGTTAAAGCATCATTGAAAAATTACCTTGCTCAATTAAACGGTCAAGAAGTCAGCGAGTTATACGAATTAGTATTAGCTGAAGTTGAACAGCCACTACTAGACACTATCATGCAGTACACTCGCGGTAACCAAACTCGCGCAGCAACCATGATGGGTATTAACCGCGGTACTCTTCGCAAGAAACTTAAAAAATACGGCATGAACTAATCGTTCTTTCGTAATTTACTGAATTAGAAGCCGAGCTCTTTATTGAACTCGGCTTTTTTTTGTTTATATGGCAACAAGCGAACAATTATCAATCAATTAATTAGATGTAACGATTGATAACGTAATCACTACCGATATAATGACCCATTAATCTAATCGTCTGGAAGCTACATGCTTGATATGAAAAGGGAAGAATGGCTTAGCACACTGATCCGTGAACTGCCTGATCGTCATCTTCTGTTGGATACATCCGGACGTATTGTTGAAAACTTTGACAATCCAAATCACCACACAGTTTCAGAACTGTTGCCTCCCGCGGTTGAAAAGCAGCTGTTAGAGGCGGCGAAGCAAGCTTATTCCAGTCGCGAAATTCAATACATTCGATACTCTCTTGCGCCCTGTCAGCAACTTCAGCTTTCTATTGAACAACTTTTCGCTCAAGGGGAAGAATCTGCAGAATCAGACGATCGATATTTTGAATCGACATTAAAGCCATTGTATCTCTCGCCAGAAAAGCAATACGTGCTGTGGCAAGAGCGAGATATTACTAAAGCACAGCAACGTGAAGCTGAGCTGATAGAACTCGCTGAAATCGATGAGCTAACTGGGATTTTAAATAGACGTGCCTTTTTACTTGGGTTGGAAAGAGAGTTCAGTCAATCGCCTAAGCAAAGCTTAACGTGTTTGATGATAGACATAGACCACTTCAAAGAGATCAATGATCAAGTTGGCCACCTTTCTGGTGATGAGGTAATCGTTCAAGTTGCGAGTTTATGCCAACAGTCAATAGACTGCGATGATTATCTAGGTCGCTTGGGGGGCGAAGAATTCGGTGTCATTCTCACACACACCAGTGCCATTGAAGCTTATTACGTTGCAGAGACAATTCGTAAAACAATTAAATCAACGCCATGCACCGTAGACGGCCACATCATCTACCCAACAGTCAGCATCGGTGTTGCTGAATACACACCACATCTTAAAACCATAAAAGAACTATTGGCTCAAGCTGATAGAGCCATGTATTCTTCAAAGCAGACTGGCCGCAACCAAGTCACGCTTTACCATAATAACCTACCCACTTTAAAAATTGACGCTCAACTAAGAGCCAAAATACTGCAAGCTTCCTAGGGTTATTAACCGTAGTAAACCTATCTCCCTAACGGGGACCTTCTCAGCTATTTACCATCAGCAGCACAGCATGAGCTTTATTTATCTTCGCTCGCCAAAGCACCTAAGATAGAACAATGGCTCGCATCGTCATCTACATGACCGCAGCAAGCATCATTAATCTTCTTTAATGCCGTGCGTATTCTGCCAAGTTCACTGATTTTTTCATCAATAAGTGTCAGCTTTGCCGTTGTGATGGCTTTCACTTCCGAGCAACTGTGCTGTGTTGCTTCCAAGCGAATCTCGAGCAATTCCTTAATTTCATCTAAACTCAGCCCTAACGCTTTAGATTTAAGAATAAAGGTCACCTGTTTTTGATTGTTTTCATCATATAAGCGATATCCTGAGTCACTGCGACTGGCAGGAGCAATCAGGTTACTTTTTTCATAAAACCGCAAGGTATCGGCTGTCACACCGCATCTTTTCGCTAATTCACCGATCTGAAACATGTTTTTTCCTACTGTTCCGTCCATTCCACAATTAACCTTATCGTTACTTTTCAGGCTGAAATGGCACTTTTCATAATTAATTTTGAGATGCCAAACGATTGCGCGAGCTTTTTTGTAATAAATTAGTTAGAATCTGCGCCATCAAATTTGGAGTTGGTTATCTTATTGCTTAATCATAAGACAAACCCAAAAGGTCTTTACCAAAACTGGCCAATATTTTATCTCTTACTGGTATCTAAGATAATCCACGCTAAGAAGATAGAAACAAGTTCTTTTTTGGCAAATATCTTTATTTTAACCCCATGAATTTGAGGAAGATGGAAGCATGAATAACGCTCGTCCAATTCGCCGCGCTCTAATCAGCGTATCAGACAAAACTGGTATCGTTGAATTTGCACAAGCTCTTGCTAACCGTGGTGTAGATATCCTATCTACCGGTGGCACTGCTCGCCTGCTTGCTGAAAAAGGCATCTCTGTTACAGAAGTATCTGATTACACTGGTTTCCCAGAAATGATGGATGGCCGTGTTAAGACTCTGCACCCAAAAGTTCATGGTGGTGTTCTAGGCCGTCGTGGCCAAGATGATGACGTGATGGAAACTCACGGTATCAACCCTATCGATATGGTTGTTGTAAACCTATACCCATTCGCAGAAACCGTTGCTAAAGAAGGTTGTACCCTTGCTGACGCTGTTGAGAACATCGACATCGGCGGTCCTACAATGGTTCGCTCTGCAGCGAAAAACCACAAAGACGTAACTATCGTTGTTAACGCACACGACTACGAGCGCGTTGTTGCTGAAATGGACGCGAACGAGAAATCTCTAACGCTAGAGACTCGCTTCGACCTCGCTATCGCAGCATTCGAGCACACAGCTTCTTACGACGGCATGATCGCAAACTATTTCGGCACTATGGTTCCTTCTTATGGAGAGAACAAAGAAGGTGACGAAGAGAGCAAATTCCCTCGCACGTTCAACCAACAGTTCGAGAAAAAGCAAGACATGCGCTACGGTGAGAACAGCCACCAAGCAGCGGCATTCTACGTTGAAGCAAACCCTGAAGAAGCGTCTGTTTCTACTGCTCGCCAAATCCAAGGTAAAGCGCTTTCTTACAACAACATTGCTGACACAGATGCAGCACTTGAGTGTGTGAAAGAGTTCGACGAGCCTGCATGTGTGATCGTTAAGCACGCTAACCCATGTGGTGTTGCACTAGGTGAAGACATCCTAGAAGCTTACGACCGTGCATTCAAAACAGACCCAACGTCTGCATTTGGCGGCATCATCGCTTTCAACCGTGAGCTAGACGCTGCAACAGCAACGGCTATCACTGAGCGTCAATTCGTTGAAGTTATCATTGCACCATCTGTTTCTGCGGAAGCAGTAGCAATCGTAGCGGCTAAGAAAAACCTTCGCCTGCTTGAGTGCGGTGAGTGGACAACTAAGACAACTGGTTTTGACGTGAAACGCGTTAACGGCGGTTTGCTAGTTCAAGACCGCGACCAAGGTATGGTTTCTGAAGATGACCTGAAAGTGGTTTCTAAGCGTCAGCCAACAGCTGAAGAATTGAAAGATGCTCTATTCTGCTGGAAAGTAGCGAAGTACGTTAAATCTAACGCTATCGTTTACTCGAAAGGCGACATGACTATTGGTGTAGGCGCAGGCCAAATGAGCCGCGTTTACTCTGCGAAAATCGCAGGTATCAAAGCGGCAGACGAAGGTCTACAGGTTGAAGGTTGTGTGATGGCATCAGATGCATTCTTCCCATTCCGTGACGGTATCGACGCGGCAGCAGAAGCTGGCATCAAGTGTGTTATCCAACCGGGCGGCTCTATGCGTGATGACGAAGTTATCGCTGCAGCAGACGAACACGGCATGGCGATGATCTTTACGGGCATGCGTCACTTCCGCCACTAATTTCCTCTTCGTATTTGGCACTGTGGCGTCGTTAGCTGCTTTCGCCCACCCCGGTCACATAGCGAGCTATGCTTCCGGGGATGGGCTCAATTGCTGCCTAGCCACATCACCAACTACTTTGAGCAAAACTTATAATTTTGTTTTTTAAATATTCCGATATTTGAAATACGTAGAGCAAGTCAGTGACTTTAGTTCAAGGAAAACACGCGGAGCTTATGACCATAAGTGAGCATGTTTGACACAGAAATAAAGGCTCTGAAGCAACTATAAGGATTTTAAAACATGAATGTATTGATTATCGGTGCCGGCGGTCGTGAGCATGCACTTGGTTGGAAAGCGGCACAAAACCCAAACGTTGAAACAGTATTCATTGCTCCAGGCAACGCAGGTACTGCACTTGAGCCGAAACTAGAGAACGTAAACATCGGCGTTGAAGACATCGCTGGTTTAGTCGCGTTTGCTCAAGATAAAAAAATCGAACTGACTATCGTGGGCCCTGAAGCACCATTGGTTATCGGTGTGGTTGATGCATTCCGCGAAGTGGGCCTACCAATCTTTGGCCCAACTCAAGCGGCAGCACAGCTTGAAGGCTCTAAAGCATTCACCAAAGACTTCCTAGCTCGTCATGATATCCCAACAGGTTACTACTCAAACTTCACTGAGATTGAGCCAGCTATCGCTTACGTTCGCGAGCAAGGCGCTCCTATCGTAGTGAAAGCTGACGGTCTTGCGGCAGGTAAAGGCGTTATCGTTGCGATGACACTTGAAGAAGCAGAAGACGCAATCAAAGACATGCTAGCGGGCAACGCCTTTGGCGAAGCAGGCAGCCGCGTGGTTATCGAAGAGTTCCTTGAAGGCGAAGAAGCAAGCTTCATTGTAATGGTTGACGGTTCTAGCGTGCTTCCTATGGCCACCAGCCAAGATCACAAACGTGTTGGCGACAAAGACACTGGCCCTAATACTGGCGGCATGGGTGCTTACTCTCCAGCTCCAGTGGTAACTCCTGAAATCCATAACCGCATCCTTGAGGAAGTTATCTACCCAACGGTACGTGGTATGGACGCAGAAGGCGCTCCTTACACTGGTTTCCTTTACGCAGGACTAATGATCGATGCTGACGGCACACCTAAGGTTATCGAATACAACTGCCGCTTTGGCGACCCTGAAACGCAACCTATCATGATGCGTATGGAGTCAGACCTTGTTGAACTTTGCCTAATGGCTATCGATGAGAAGCTAGACGAAGCAGAATCTAAGTGGGATCCACGCGCTTCTATCGGTGTTGTTCTTGCTGCTGGCGGTTACCCTGCTGACTACGCAAAAGGGGACGTTATTTCACTGCCAACCAGCGAAGTTGAAGGCCAAAAGGTTTTCCACGCGGGTACGACAAATAACGAAGCTGGCGACGTTGTGACAAACGGTGGCCGTGTACTTTGTGCAACGGCACTGGGTAATACGGTTTCTGAGGCTCAAGAGCGCGCTTACGCGTTGACGAAGCAAGTTAGCTGGAATGGTATGTTCCACCGCAATGATATTGGTTACCGTGCGATTGCGCGCGAACAAGAACAGTAATCAGTCTACGACTCGCTTATGTTCGAATGACCGCAAGCAAGTAACAACAGAAAAGGCGCCTCGGTTGGCGCCTTTTTTATTGCTTAATCTGTCCTGGGGTCTGTTCCTTTACACACAAATAAGCACTGACCTACAGCGGGTAAATTCTCTGAACCCTTTTAAATACGCTCTATTCTTTCAACAATGATGGTCTTGTAACACACTGATGGTTGTCATCTGCCAACATCAAAAATTCAGCAACAGATAGTTTTCTGAGAGACTCCTTGCCGACAAAAGCACCATAGCTCTCTACAGACGACAAACGGTTAATCACAAAATTAGGTAGTGTTTGATTAAATTCAATGTCAGAAAATTGCTTACCAGAGCAAGTCTGGAACGTTTTGCCATTCCAGTAACCCTGAACCAGTCTGAGCCCTTCGTCATGCTGCTTCATCGTAGTTTCTAAAACCGACTTGGCTTCTTTCTGGTAGCTTTCGAGTTGCTTAACTTGGATAGGTAAAATTTTGCTATCAATACGATACTGCTGATATACAGCTTCGCCTGACTTATTAAAACGCACATGGACACTATACGGAACCAGCTCATTAGAAGAATTACGTTGCTCACCTTCACGAATAAATTCACGAAGTATACCTTCCGACCAAGCATAGTCCGTTTGGTACCAGCCGTAATCGCCTACAGTGACGTAGTCAGCTGAAGTATGAGGTTGTGTTAGCTTGTTTGTAACCCAGTAGAAACTTGTCGCGTCGCCCATGACTTGGCCGCCGGTGTGAGTTTCAAATTGCTCTAGGTTTTTGCGAGGGCTGGTTGATGAACAGCCAATGAGAAATGTAGATAATAGTGAAACGAGAAGAAATGCTTTTTTCATAAAAACCTGTACCGAGGTGGAATACGACTACCTCGGTACAGTTTAGATTATTTCACTGAATCTTTCAGCGCTTTACCTGCAACAAATGCTGGAACATTTGCAGCAGCGATTTGGATCTCGTCACCAGTTTTTGGGTTACGACCAGTGCGAGCTGCACGGTGGTTTACTTTAAAAGTACCAAAACCAATTAGCTGAACTTGATCGCCATCTTTAAGAGCATCTGTAACACCGCCAAGAGTCGCTTCTAGAGCAGCTTTAGCTTGTGCTTTAGAAAGGTCCGCTTTTTCAGCAATAAAGTCGATTAATTGAGTCTTGTTCATTTTAGGTTTCCCTTCTTTGTATTTTTGAATTCGATTCACTCTAAAACATAAATGCCCCATCTGGCAAAGGTTTGTCGTCGATCTTTAGCTCTAATGCCGTAGTTTTAGCCATAATATGAGTAATAACTCACAATTTGTTACTGATTTTACTGAGCAAGCCCTTGTTTAAAAGGGGCTGAGAGCAAAATTAATGATGACCTAGCCACTACTTATTCTCTATAATCCACGCTGAATCGCTGCTAAAGCGTACAATTTAATTTAAGGGCAAACATGCTGCTGCTAACTATTTACGTCTCCATTGCTATTGGAGTTTCTTTCATTTGTTCTGTTTTGGAAGCTGTACTTTTGAGTATTAGTCCGAGCTACATTGCTCAACTAAAACAAAATGGGCACCCTGCAGCAGAGTCATTAGACAAACTGAAAACCGACATTGACCGCCCGCTTGCGTCAATTTTAACGCTCAACACCATCGCGCACACCATCGGTGCAGCGACAGCGGGTGCACAAGCAGCAGTCGTTTTTGGTAGCCAATGGTTAGGCGTATTCTCTGCCGTATTAACTCTGGGTATTTTAGTTCTGTCTGAGATTGTTCCAAAAACCATTGGCGCAACCTACTGGCGTCAACTTGCTCCAGCATCATCAAATGTGCTTCGCTGGATGGTCTTTTTCCTAACACCATTTGTGTGGTTCTCAGAGCAAATTACCAAACGTTTAGCTCGCGGCCACCAGGCACCAAAAATGCGTGATGAGCTATCTGCAATGGCTATTTTGGCAAAAGAGAGCGGTGAATTTGCTGAAGGTGAATCAAAAATTCTGAGCAATCTGTTAGGTATTCAAGATGTGCCCGTGACTCAAGTCATGACACCACGCCCTGTTGTATTCCGCGTCGATGCAGGAATGAGTGTCAATACGTTCCTAGAACAACACAAAGACACGCCATTCTCACGCCCACTGGTTTACAGCGAGCAAACTGACAATATCATCGGTTTTGTCCACCGCTTAGAGCTGTTTAGATTGCAGCAAGCGGGTTGTGGTGAGAAGGCTCTGGGTGAAGTGATGCGCCCTATCCACGTATTGCTAAACAACATGGGCTTAGCTAAGGCCTTTGACCAAATGATGGCAAACCGCCTGCAACTGTCTTTAGTTGTGGACGAGTACGGCACAATTCAGGGCATCATCACCCTAGAAGATATCTTTGAACACCTAGTAGGTGAAGAAATTGTCGACGAAGCAGATAAAACCACAGACATGCAAGAACTGGCGTTCCAACGCTGGGAAACGTGGAAAGAGACACACGGTGTTATCGAAAACCGCGATGAAGAGGACGAGCTAGAAGAAAAAACTCTAGCAGACAACGACACCTCAGACTCAAAGTCAGCGGATGGTGACGACGCATCAAAAGATAATGCCTCAAAAGACAAAGCTCAGAACTAACAGCTAAGAAACAAAAGAAAAAAAACGCTTAATCGAAACTTGATAGCGTCAGATACAACAAAGGCTCCCTAGGGAGCCTTTGTTTTTTATTCTATTCGCTACAACTCAACATCCGTTATAACGCAACACCAATGTTGCTCACTGGGTCTTCACGCAGTTCATGACGCAGATCTTTAATCAATTCAAGGTCGCGCTCTGTCGTTTCACGAAGTGGTCGGAAGATCGCCCATTGAACGTCCCACTCTTCACATACCGCTTCATTTTCTTTCTGGTTTTCGTTCGTGACTTCTTCAGCACCTTGAGCGAATTCAAGTTCTGCAACCGTCTTAACCGACTGTTGACTCACTTTAATTACCGCTTCCAACATATGCTCACGATCAAGTAGACCATGGATTAATGTTGCTAAGCCTTGGCATGCGTCCATTGCAGGGTAAACACCATAGAAATCAAAATCATCTGCGCTAGGGAATAGCTCTTCTACTTTCTCAAGTTGACGCTCAAAGTTCACCTTTGCCGTTTTAACGGTTAGGATTTCCCAAATGCTATCCAAAACATCACGGTAGATTCGAGCTTCCGCAAATTCTGTATTCTCACAAAACATGGCATAGTTAGGATACATACGCTCACATAGACACGCCATAAAAGTAATTTGTTGCCAAGGTTCTAACTTTTCAAGACGAACCTGCAGTGGATTCTGAAGCATAGTCACTCAATAATTGCAGAAAAAGACAGCGAAAGTGTACTTGATAAACCCTGGGGGGAAAAGGTAAGCCGATGAACAATTTTACGAATAAGCTCTATATTCTTACCGAGCATGACGATACCTATACGCAACTGATTCTAAACCAAGGGTTACCTGACCTCGAAATCACTCAAAACCCCGAATTAGCTGAGATCGTACTGGCTGCTCCTCCTTTAATAGTGGAGCGACTTAATGAGTTTAAAAAGCTAGACTGGGTGCAAAGTACCTATGCTGGAATCAATAAACTCACTCAGCCGGATCTTCGCCAAGATTATACGCTGACCAACGTCAAAGGCATCTTCGGCCCTGCGATTGCTGAATACGTGTTGGGTTACACGATCAGCCACTGTAGACACTTTCCTCACTACCACCAGCAACAAGTACAACGAAACTGGCAGCCGCAGCTTTATACCAGCCTAACTGACAAAACCATGGTGATTTTAGGAACGGGGTCAATTGGCAGTCATTTAGCTAAAACAGCTGCTGCTTTTGGTATTCACACCATAGGTGTCAACCGGACAGGTATCCCATCAAAGCAAGAAACCTTCAAAGAAACTTTCCACATTAATGAATTAGAAGCCGCCCTCAAGCAAGCGGATATTGTAGTGAACACATTGCCATCAACGGATGATACCTACCAACTACTGAATCAAACCACCTTAAGCTACTGCTCTAACGTATTGCTGTTTAATGTGGGACGTGGGGAAAGCGTAGATAATAAAGCGTTACTGCTTGCGATTAAGAATAAATGGGTTGAACACGCTTTCTTAGATGTCTTTGAATGCGAACCTCTCACACAAGAACACCCGTTTTGGAAATTGCCTCAAGTAACCATCACACCACACATTGCGGCTCTAAGTGAGCCAAGACAGGTCGTGGAGATCTTCGCCAATAATTACCAACAATGGCGAGATGGTTTTACACTTAATCACACCATTGATTTTGATAAAGGCTACTGATGTTCTCGTCACTGCTCACCGAGATACGACAATGCACCGCTTGTGAACCTCATTTATCACACGGTGCAAACCCAGTGATTCAGGCACACCCAAACGCGCGCTTGTTAATCATAGGCCAAGCACCCGGTATTAAGGTTCATGAATCATCTATCCCTTGGAACGACGCCAGTGGCGAGCGATTGAGAGAATGGCTAGAGATGGACAGCGATACGTTTTATGACGAACAAAAAGTCGCGATTGTCCCGATGGGCTTTTGCTATCCAGGAAAGGGAAAAAGTGGCGACCTACCGCCACGAAAAGAGTGCGCTGCGCTATGGCACCAAAAAGCACTGCAATCACTGCCCAACATCCAAATGACCTTGCTGATTAGTCAGTATGCGCAAAACTATTATCTAAAAGATAAAGCCACCAGCACACTCACTGAAACGGTACGTAACTGGCAGGCTTGGGCTCCAGAATTTTTGCCACTTCCCCACCCTTCACCACGTAATAATATCTGGCTCAAGAAAAACCCATGGTTCGAAAGTGAAGTCATTCCCTATATCAGGAAGCACGTATCAGAGCATTTGGCCTGCCATGATCCAAATGCCTAATTAGCTGCACATCAACGATGATTTAGCCGATATTGAGTGCGGATAGAAAGATAATAAAAAAGCGCTGCCGATTTCTCGACAGCGCTTTTTCTATAAACACATACTGAATTACTTGTGGTATGGCTTAGATAGGTCGTGAACTGCGTCCACAAATACACCAGCATTTTCTGGTGGCACATCTAAGTGAATACCATGGCCAAGGTTAAATACGTGGCCAGTACCGCCGTCACCAAAACCTTCAAGGATAGTGCCGACTTCTTCACGAATACGCTCAGGTTGTGCGTAAAGTACTGATGGATCCATGTTGCCTTGTAGAGCCACTTTATCGCCAATACGTGCTTTTGCATCAGCAATATTGATTGTCCAGTCTAGGCCAACTGCATCACAGCCAGTCGCTGCGATAGATTCTAGCCACATACCACCGTTCTTAGTGAACAGAGTAACCGGTACACGGCGACCTTCGTTTTCACGGATTAGGCCATCGACAATTTTGTGCATGTACTGCAGTGAGAACAGGTTGTAGTCACGCGGAGTAAGTACACCACCCCATGTATCGAATACCATTACCGATTGAGCACCCGCTTTAATTTGCGCGTTCAGGTATTCAATAACAGTGTCAGCCAGCTTATCTAGAAGTAAATGCAGCGTTTGTGGCTCTGCGTACATCATCTTCTTGATCTTAGTGAACGCCTTCGAGCTGCTGCCTTCAACCATGTAAGTTGCCAATGTCCAAGGGCTACCAGAGAAACCAATCAGTGGCACTTCGCCTTTCAGGTCTTTACGGATCTGACGAACGGCATTCATTACGTATTGAAGTTCACCTTCAGGATCAGGTAGGCCAATTTTTTCTACGTCAGCTTTACATGTGATAGGGCGTTCAAACTTAGGGCCTTCACCTGTTTCGAAGTACAAACCTAAACCCATCGCATCTGGGATAGTTAGGATGTCAGAGAACAAGATTGCCGCATCAAGCGGGAAACGACGTAAAGGTTGAAGTGTTACTTCTGATGCTAGTTCAGCGTTTTTGCACAAAGACATGAAATCGCCCGCTTCAGCGCGCGTTGCTTTGTACTCTGGAAGATAGCGGCCAGCTTGGCGCATCATCCATACCGGTGTGTAATCAACAGGCTGTTTTAAAAGTGCGCGTAAATAGCGATCGTTTTTTAATTCGGTCATTCCGTTAAATTCCAATTCAATCTTGTCTAGTTTTGATGGCAAGTATTCTAACACTGATTGAAGGGTAAAAGCTGTGTGCTTTGCAACCTAGATCAAGTTATTAACTTTTAAATCCATGCTTAATTTGCACCCAATTACAGGAGCATGTTAAAAATTTGTTCGCTAGCGAAAATTACAATTATAACAACTGAGTAGTCACTACTCAGCATCTCATAACGACATCTTACTTACCCCCTCCACTTGTGGAGGGTTTTTTTTAGTGTTTGACCACCCATAGGCCAAATACTATCACAGGTAATTTAATGTTCTAGTTCTTGCTCCGCGACGCCGGCTTTCCTTATGTCATCGACTGTATTCTCAATCAATTGTCTCGCAATCGTTCCGACTGGAGCAACATCAGGTAGGCTTGTTACGTCAAACCATTGGGCATCTGACAGTTCACTGTAATCTGGTTTGAGCGTTCCACCAGCATAGTCAGCAAGAAAGGCCATCATCATACTCGATGGAAACGCCCATGGCTGGCTACCAAAGTAACGGATATTACTCACATCGATCCCCGTTTCTTCTTTGACTTCGCGCGCCACACACTGCTCTAGGGTCTCTCCAACCTCTAGGAAGCCTGCTATTACGGTGTACATACCCGTTTTATGCCTTGGGTGCTGCGCAAGTAATATCTTGTTGTCGTTTCGTACAGCGACAATGATACACGGGAAGATACGAGGGTAATGAAGCGTTCGGCAGTCTCCACATTGCATCGCCACCTGATTATGATTGAGATGATTACGACCGCCGCACTGAGGACAAAAACGCATACTTTGTGTCATGTGCCCATACTGGATAGCTTTGCTTGCGATCAGAAAACTTGATTCAGGCCAGTGAAGCAAATCTCTTAGGCTGACCATGCTCAGATCAATCTCCACATCGCAATCGTTGAGCCAATACACCTTACGACCTTGATGCTGACCAATACAGATTGCATGCTCAACACTCAGTCCTAGCTCTTCAGCAGAGCCAAAAGGAAACTGATCATTATTAACCCAAATATCACTACCAGAAACGACGCACCAATAAGCTTGATCTGTCATTTTGTTATCACTTTTTTTTAACATCCCTATGCCTCATTGCTTGCAGTTCGTTCATTTTACTGGCAATCTAATTTCATACTAGAGTTGTAGCAGAGAATATTTCAAGCTATTACTTTTAGTAGCTACCAATAAAACGGACCCTGCTTAGGCAATTACTTGATCACAAGGTTGTGATCAGATCATGAGGACATGGTCATGCTAAATAAATTCAAACAAATACAAGAACAATGGGGTGGCTCTAATGAGGTCATCGATCATTGGCTCGAAACTCGACAGTCTCTAATCGTTGAGTATTGTAAGCTTGCCGCTCTACAGCCTTCATCGTCGAAAGCAACGGCAATCACCGAACTGCCTTCTCCAGAAGAACTCCAAAAATTCAGCCAACATCTTGTTGATTACATCTCCGAAGGTCATTTCAAAATCTATGACATGGTGATGGACAAATGGCAGTCTACTGGCTTCAAAGCAACAGACGAAATCAACCAATCTTATGGTCATATCGTTCTTACCACAGATCCACTACTCAACTTCACCGATAAATACGCAGCCATTGAAGCGACCGATACATTAGAAAGCTTTGATAGTGAGCTATCACTCGTTGGTGAGATTCTTGAGGCGAGGTTTGCGGTTGAAGACCAGTTGATACAACAAATTGCCGACAGCCTAGCAGTTCCACCAGGAGCGTAAGGGCTTAACTCCTTCTAAGCTTGCCTCTGTGCAAGCTTTTTGTTTTGTCTGTAACAACTCTTCTGCCAGAGCCTATTGGTTCGTCCCTACTCAGACGTTTGCGATAGCTAGACGTAAGTTTCATCCTCACGCTCTCCCTGTAAACACGCAAGCTGCCTTCGAGAAAGTACTCGCGACCAGGTCCACCAGCCAAGCAATCATACCTATCAACTTCTAAGCTATAAGCTTCTCGTTAAACACCAATACATCCAATACGACAGATACAAAAAAGGCACCCGAAGGTGCCTTTTTTCTTATCTCTTAGAGACTACTCGTAGAGCTTACTCTTCTGAAGAGAAACCAGCGTTTAGAAGTGCTGCTAGATTGTCAGTAGCTTGCTCAGCTGAAGGACCTTCTTGCTCTTCTTCACGTTGCTTTTGACGCTCTTGGTGATATGCGAAACCAGTACCAGCTGGGATCAGACGACCAACAATTACGTTCTCTTTCAGGCCGCGAAGGTCATCACGCTTACCAGAAACCGCAGCTTCTGTTAGTACGCGAGTCGTTTCTTGGAACGATGCAGCTGAGATGAATGACTCAGTTGCAAGAGATGCTTTAGTAATACCTAGTAGATCACGTTCGAAACGTACTAGTTCTTTACCTTCAGCTTCTAGCTTACGGTTAGCAATCTTAACATTGTGGTACTCAACTTGTTCGCCAGGTAGGAACGGAGAGTCACCAGAATGAGTGATTGTACACTTACGTAGCATTTGACGAACGATAGTCTCGATGTGCTTATCGTTAATCTTTACGCCTTGTAAGCGGTAAACTTCTTGAACTTCGTTCGCGATGTACTGAGTTACTGCGTGGATACCACGTAGACGCAGGATATCGTGTGGAGTTTCAGGACCGTCGGCGATTACATCACCACGTTCAATCTTCTCACCTTCGAACACGTTCAATTGACGGTGCTTAGGAATCATCTCTTCGTAAGCGTCACCGCCTTCACGAGTGATTACTAGACGACGCTTACCTTTCGTTTCTTTACCAAACGACACAGTACCTGTGTGCTCAGCAAGGATCGCAGGCTCTTTAGGCTTACGAGCTTCGAATAGGTCAGCTACGCGTGGCAGACCACCGGTGATATCTTTGTTTCCGCTCGATTTTTGAGGGATACGAGATAGTGTGTCACCAATGCCAACTTCAGCGCCATCTTCGATATTTACAATCGCTTTGCCAGGTAGGAAGTAGTGAGCTGGCATATCAGTACCAGGGATCATTACGTCGTTACCTTGCTCATCAACAAGTTTGATAGCTGGACGCATATCTTTACCTGCTGCTGGGCGAGCTGCTGCGTCTGTTACTTCACTTGAAGAAAGACCAGTTAGATCGTCAGTTTGACGAGAAACTGTAATACCATCGATCATATCTACGAATTGGATACGACCTGCCACTTCAGTGATGATTGGCATGGTATGCGCTTCCCAGTTAGCTACAACTTCACCAGCAGTAACTGCTGCGTTGTCGCCTTTGGTTAGCATCGAACCGTAAGGAAGTTTGTGCTTCTCTTTCGTACGGCCGAACTCATCAATAATCGTCATCTCAGATGCACGAGAAGTGATAACCAGTTTCTTATCTTTGTTAACTACAAACTTAGCATTGTGAAGTTTCACAGTACCAGTTGTCTTAGCTTGGATGCTGTTCTCTGCTGCTGCAGTAGATGCCGCACCACCGATGTGGAACGTACGCATCGTTAGCTGTGTACCCGGTTCACCGATAGATTGTGCAGCGATAACACCAACTGCTTCACCTTGGTTCACTAGGTGGCCACGTGCTAGGTCACGACCGTAACACTGTGCACAACAACCGAAGTCTGCATCACAGGTAACAACTGAGCGCACTTTCATGCTATCTACAGAGTTGTCTTCCATGATTTGACACCACTTCTCATCAATCAGAGTATTACGTGGAATCAGTACATCTTCAGTACCAGGCTTAAGAACATCTTCAGCAACTACACGACCAAGAGCAAGCTCAGAAAGTGCAACTTTAACGTCACCACCTTCGATGTGAGGCATCATGTCGATACCTTCATGCGTGCCACAGTCATGTTCGTGTACTACAACGTCTTGTGCTACGTCTACTAGACGACGAGTTAGGTAACCCGAGTTAGCTGTTTTCAGTGCTGTATCCGCAAGACCCTTACGAGCACCGTGCGTTGAGATAAAGTACTGAAGGACGTTTAGACCTTCTTTAAAGTTCGCAGTGATCGGCGTTTCGATGATAGAACCATCTGGACGCGCCATCAGACCACGCATACCTGCTAGCTGACGAATCTGAGCTGCAGAACCACGTGCGCCTGAATCGGCCATCATGTAGATGCTGTTGAACGATTCTTGCTGTTCTTCTTCGCCGTCACGGTTAATAACCGTTTCAGAAGAAAGGTTATCCATCATTGCTTTCGCAACACGGTCGTTCGTAGACGCCCAGATATCGATAACTTTGTTGTAACGCTCACCCGCAGTAACAAGACCAGATTGGAATTGCTCTTGGATTTCGCGAACTTCTTCTTCAGCAGATTCAATTTCATCGTATTTCGCTTGAGGAACAACCATATCGTTGATACCTACAGAAACACCAGAAAGTGCCGCGTATGCGAAACCTGCGTACATGATTTGGTCAGCAAATACTACTGTATCTTTTAGACCAAGCTTACGGTAACACTCGTTAAGAAGAGTAGAGATCTGCTTCTTACCTAACTTTTGGTTAACGATGCTGTACGGTAGGCCAGCTGGAACGATCTGCCATAGCATTGCACGACCTACAGTCGTATCAACTAAGCCAGTATTCGTTGTGCTATTGCCGTCTTCATCTACTACAGTTTCAGTGATACGTACTTTAACGCGAGCGTGTAGCTCAGCAGTCTTAGTACGGTATGCCTTTTCTGCCTCAGCAGGGCCAGCAAGGTACATACCTTCACCTTTCACGTTGATCTTGTCACGTGTCATGTAGTAAAGACCCAATACAACGTCCTGAGAAGGTACGATGATTGGATCACCTGATGCTGGCGACAGAATATTATTCGTCGACATCATTAGGGTACGAGCTTCAAGCTGTGCTTCTAGAGTTAGAGGCACGTGTACAGCCATTTGGTCACCATCGAAGTCGGCGTTGTATGCCGCACACACTAGTGGGTGAAGCTGAATCGCTTTACCTTCGATTAGTACTGGTTCAAACGCTTGGATACCTAGACGGTGAAGTGTAGGTGCACGGTTAAGCAGTACTGGGTGTTCACGGATCACTTCGTCTAGGATATCCCAAACGATCGCTTCTTCGCGCTCTACCATTTTCTTAGCAGCTTTGATTGTCGTAGCCATGCCACGAGTCTCTAGCTTGCTATAGATGAACGGCTTAAATAGCTCAAGTGCCATCTTCTTAGGAAGACCACACTGATGTAGACGAAGGTATGGACCAACTGTGATTACAGAACGGCCAGAGTAGTCTACACGTTTACCTAGAAGGTTCTGACGGAAACGACCTTGTTTACCCTTGATCATATCAGCAAGAGATTTCAGAGGACGCTTGTTAGAACCCGTGATCGCACGACCGCGACGACCGTTATCTAGAAGGGCATCAACAGACTCTTGCAGCATACGCTTTTCGTTACGTACGATGATGTCTGGAGCCGCTAGCTCTAGAAGACGCTTCAAACGGTTGTTACGGTTGATCACACGACGGTAAAGGTCGTTCAGATCAGAGGTCGCAAAACGACCGCCATCTAGTGGTACTAGAGGACGTAGATCTGGCGGTAGCACTGGAAGTACAGTTAGGATCATCCACTCAGGCTTGTTGCCTGACGAAATGAACGCTTCAACTAGCTTCAAACGCTTAGTAACTTTCTTACGCTTAGTTTCAGAGTTAGTTGTTTCCAACTCTTCGCGCATTTCTTCCACTTCTTGATGAAGGTCCATTGTTGAAAGCAGATCTTTGATCGCTTCAGCACCCATCTTAGCAGTGAATTCGTCACCCCACTCTTCTAGACGATCCAGATACTCTTCTTCAGTAAGCATCTGAGATTTTTCTAGATCAGTCATACCCGGTTCAGTTACTACGTACATTTCGAAGTAAAGAACACGTTCGATATCACGCAGAGGGATATCCATTAGTAGACCGATACGAGACGGTAGTGATTTTAGGAACCAGATGTGAGCAACTGGTGAAGCAAGCTCGATGTGGCCCATACGGTCACGACGAACTTTAGTTTGTGTAACTTCAACGCCACACTTCTCACAGATAACACCACGGTGCTTCAGGCGCTTGTATTTGCCACAAAGACATTCGTAGTCTTTAACTGGACCAAAAATACGTGCACAGAACAGACCATCACGTTCAGGTTTGAACGTACGATAGTTAATTGTTTCTGGCTTTTTAACTTCACCAAAAGACCACGAACGGATCGTGTCTGGTGAAGATAGACCGATTTTGATTGCATCAAATTCTTCGGTCTTATGCTGTGCTTTTAGAAAGTTTAATAAGTCTTTCACGTTCAGCTCCTGTAAGGAGTTAAAGGAGCTCACCGACTAAAGTGAGCCCCCTTTACCAAGTAATCCAATCTTCTTTATAAAAAAGAGGGATTACTCTTCGTCTTCTAGCTCGATGTTGATACCTAGCGAGCGAATCTCTTTCAACAGTACGTTGAACGACTCTGGCATGCCAGGTTCCATGCTATGGTTACCATCTACGATGTTCTTGTACATCTTAGTACGGCCGTTAACGTCATCCGACTTAACTGTTAGCATTTCTTGTAGAGTATATGCAGCACCGTATGCTTCTAGTGCCCATACTTCCATCTCACCGAAACGCTGACCACCGAACTGAGCTTTACCACCAAGTGGTTGCTGAGTTACTAGGCTGTAAGAACCAGTTGAACGAGCATGCATCTTGTCATCAACCAAGTGGTTCAGTTTCAGCATGTACATGTAACCAACAGTTACAGGACGCTCAAACGAATCACCAGTACGACCATCAAACAGTTTAAGCTGACCAGATTCTGGCAGATCACCCAGTTTAAGTAGTTCTTTGATTAGAGACTCAGAAGCACCGTCGAACACAGGTGTAGCAATCGGTAGACCGCCACGTAGGTTCTTGATCAGTGTACGAACTTGATCATCAGACAGTTCAGCAATATCAACTTTCTGACGAGTATCGCCAAGATCGTAAACCTTCTGTAGGAACTCACGGAACTTATGCAGTTCTTGTTGTTCCTTAACCATTTGGTTGATCTTGTCACCGATACCTTTCGCAGCCAAACCTAAGTGAACTTCTAGGATCTGACCGATGTTCATACGCGATGGTACACCCAGCGGGTTAAGTACGATGTCTACAGGCTGACCTTTCTCATCGTATGGCATGTCTTCAACAGGGTTAATCTTAGAGATTACACCTTTGTTACCGTGACGACCGGCCATCTTATCACCAGGCTGGATACGACGTTTAACCGCTAGGTAAACTTTAACAATCTTAAGAACGCCAGGCGCTAGATCATCACCTTGAGTGATTTTACGACGCTTAGTTTCAAACTTCTTATCGAAGTCTGCTTTTAGCTCATCCCACTGCTCAGCAAGTTGCTCAAGCTGTGTTTGTAGCGCATCGTCTTCTAGAACTTGCTCTAGCCATTGCTTACGACCGATAGTATCAAGCTTAGCTTCAGAGTAACCACCAGACAGAAGTACAGCTTTAACACGGTTAAGAAGGCCACCCTCAAGAATTTGGAACTCTTCAGTTAGATCTTTCTTAGCTTCTTTAAGCTGCATCTGTTCGATTTCAAGTGCACGTTTGTCTTTCTCTACGCCATCGCGAGTAAAGACTTGTACATCGATGATAGTACCCGAAACAGAGTTTGGTACACGTAGAGAAGTATCTTTAACATCAGATGCTTTCTCACCGAAGATAGCACGTAGTAGCTTCTCTTCAGGAGTCAGTTGAGTTTCACCTTTAGGGGTTACTTTACCAACTAGGATGTCGCCACCCTTAACTTCAGCACCAATGTAAACGATACCTGACTCGTCTAGTTTAGACAGAGCAGACTCACCTACGTTTGGAATATCAGCTGTGATCTCTTCAGAACCCAGCTTAGTATCACGAGCCACACAAGATAGTTCTTGAATGTGGATTGTCGTGAATCGGTCTTCTTGAACTACGCGCTCAGATACTAAGATCGAGTCTTCGAAGTTGTAACCGTTCCAAGGCATGAATGCGATACGCATGTTTTGGCCAAGAGCTAGTTCACCAAGGTCTGTTGAAGGACCGTCAGCAAGAACATCGCCGCGTGCAACTGGTTCACCAGGAAGTACAGTTGGACGTTGGTTAATACATGTGTTTTGGTTCGAACGCGTGTACTTAGTCAGGTTGTAGATATCGATACCAGCTTCGCCAGGTACCAATTCATCTTCGTTAACCTTAACTACGATACGAGAAGCGTCAACAGACTGAACTTGACCACCACGTTTAGCAACCGCTGTAACACCAGAGTCAACTGCGATGTTACGTTCGATACCCGTACCTACTAGAGGCTTATCAGCTCTAAGTGTTGGTACAGCTTGACGTTGCATGTTGGCACCCATCAATGCACGGTTCGCATCATCGTGTTCTAGGAACGGGATAAGCGAAGCAGCGATAGATACTACTTGGTTTGTCGCAACGTCCATGTAGTCAACGTGATCGCGTGGGTGAAGACCAGATTCACCTTTTTGACGAGCTGTGATTAGCTCATCTGCAAAAGTACCTTCTTCAGTAAGAATGGTATTTGCTTGCGCGATTACGAATTGACCTTCCTGGATTGCAGACAGGTAATCAACTTCTTCTGTTACTACACCATCTACTACACGACGGTACGGAGTTTCTAGGAAACCGTAATCGTTACAACGTGCAAATGCAGATAGCGAGTTAATTAGACCGATGTTTGGACCTTCAGGCGTTTCGATCGGACATAGACGACCGTAGTGAGTTACGTGAACGTCACGTACTTCGAAGCCTGCGCGCTCACGAGTAAGACCACCAGGACCTAAAGCAGAGATACGACGCTTGTGCGTAACTTCTGACAATGGGTTGTTTTGGTCCATAAACTGTGAAAGCTGTGAAGAGCCAAAGAATTCTTTAACTGCAGCAGAGATCGGCTTAGCGTTGATAAGGTCTTGAGGCATGATTGCATCAAGGTCACCAAGGCTTAGACGCTCTTTAACGGCACGTTCTACACGAACTAGACCAACACGGAATTGGTTTTCTGCCATTTCACCTACAGAACGGATACGACGGTTGCCAAGGTGGTCGATATCGTCCACTTCACCAATGCCGTTACGGATACCAATCAGTTTCTTCATCACTTCGATAATGTCTGATTCATCCAGAGTACCGCGCTCTTCTTCTTCTTCACGCTCGATAGAGCTGTTGAATTTCATACGGCCTACAGTTGATAGGTCGTAACGATCTTCAGAGAAGAATAGGCTTTCGAACAATGATTCTGCAGCTTCTTTCGTTGGTGGCTCGCCAGGACGCATCATGCGGTAGATTTCTACCAATGCAGAGATGCGATCTACTGTGCTATCCGCACGTAGAGTGTCTGACATGAATGGACCATGGTCTAGGTCATTCGTGAACAGCACTTCTAGAGTCTTGTGACCTGCTTGAGACAGGTTAGCAAGTGCTTCTAGGCTAATCTCTTGGTTTGCGCCAACGATGATCTCGCCAGTTGCTTCGTTGATGTAATCTTTCGCAGCAATCTTTTCAACGATGTACTCTACTGGTACTTCGATGTGCTCAACGCCATCTTTTTCAAGTTGACGGATATGGCGAGCAGTTACACGACGACCAGTCTCAACGTAAGTTTTACCGTTTGCTTCGATGTCGAATGACGCAGTTTCACCACGTAGACGATCAGGAACCAACTCCATAAGTAGAGTTTGGTCTTTCACTTCGAAGTTCACTTTGTCGAAGAACAGATCTAGGATCTCTTCAGTCGATTTACCAAGTGCACGAAGGATAATCGATGCTGGTAGCTTACGACGACGGTCGATACGTACGAATAAATTATCCTTAGGATCGAACTCAAAGTCTAACCATGAGCCACGGTAAGGAATTACACGTGCGTTATAAAGAACTTTACCTGATGAGTGGGTCTTACCCTTATCACTGTCGAAGAACACGCCTGGGCTTCGGTGCAGCTGGGATACGATAACCCTCTCGGTACCATTAATTACGAAAGTACCATTGTCTGTCATAAGCGGAATTTCGCCCATGTAGACTTCTTGTTCTTTAATGTCTTTTACAGTACCTGCTGGTGCATCTCGATCAAAGATAACTAGACGTAGTTTTACGCGTAGTGGCTTTGAGTAAGTAACACCGCGGATTTGACATTCTTTAACGTCAAAAACTGGCTCACCAAGACGGTAGCTAACGTATTGCAGCTCAGAATTGCCGTTGTAGCTCTGAATTGGAAATACAGAACGGAAAGCAGCTTCAAGACCGTATTGACCTTCAGGATCCTGTTCGATGAATTTGTCGAAAGAATCAAGCTGGATCGATAACAGGTATGGAATGTCCAAAACTTGTGGACGAGTACCAAAATCCTTACGGATGCGCTTTTTCTCGGTATAAGAGTAAACCATGGGGTTCCTCAGCTCGCTGATAAGTGACCCAAACCACCCAAAACACTCTTCAGAGGGGGCGGTGACAAACAGCTGTTTACTGTAGTGAACAATCATTTCGAAAAAATGACTGTTTTTTTGCTTGGATTATGACGGTTAAACAGCGGAAATTTCGTCATAGCCCTACAGCGCAAAAAGGCCGGTGGTTAATAAACCACCAGCCATTAGCCTTGCGGCTAAGAAATTAAGTAATAATTACTTAACTTCAACAGAAGCGCCAGCTTCTTCTAGCTGTGCTTTAAGAGCTTCAGCTTCAGCTTTGTCAACGCCTTCTTTAAGCGCTGCAGGAGCTGAGTCTACAAGACCTTTAGCTTCTTTAAGACCTAGGCCAGTTGCGCCACGTACAGCTTTGATAACTTGTACTTTGTTAGCGCCAGCAGCAGTTAGGATTACGTCGAATTCAGTTTGCTCAGCAGCAGCTTCAGCAGAAGCACCACCAGCTACAACTGCAGCAGCAGCAGTAACACCGAATTTCTCTTCCATAGCTTCGATAAGCTCAACAACTTGCATTACAGACATTTCTGCAACTGCGTCTAGGATTTGCTCGTTAGTAATAGACATAACAATTCTCTTTTAAGTCAACAATAAGTTTAAATAGCAACCAGTGAAAAGCAAGGCTTAAGCCGCAGCTTCTTCTTTTTGGTCGCGAACAGCAGCGATAGTACGAACCAGCTTGCCAGCAGAAGCTTCTTTCATGCACATCATTAGGCGTGCGATAGCTTCGTCGTAAGTTGGTAGTGTCGCTAGTACTTCAGCATCAGTAACTGCGCCTTCAAATGCAGCAGCTTTGATCTCGAAATCTTTATTCTCTTTAGCGAAGTCTTTGAAAAGACGCGCTGCAGCACCTGGGTGCTCATTAGAGAATGCGATCAGAGTTGGACCAGTGAAAGTGTCAGTTAGACACTCGTAGTCTGTACCCTGAATCGCACGGCGTGCTAGTGTGTTACGAACAACTCTCATGTAAACACCCGCTTCGCGAGCTTGTTTACGTAGAGAAGTCATTGCGCCAACAGTAACGCCACGAGAATCAGCTACAACTGCAGAAAGTGCACCACTGGCAGCTTCGTTGACTTCAGCAACAATTGCTTTTTTGTCTTGAAGATTTAAAGCCATTTGGATTAACCTCTGGTTGTGATTACAGCACTCATACAAAATGTAATGAGCGTTTACGATGTTATTTAAAAATGAATAAATTCACTTCAAACCACAACATCGCCTACGTAGGTTTTATTAAGCCATATCTCCGAAGAGTACGGCGCCTACGGTCTTGGGACGGATGACCTGAATTGCTTCAAAAATCACCCAACCACAAATATTAGGCGCAGAAGTATACACTAAATCTGCGCCGAAGCAAATTAGTTTGCTTGAGTGTCAAGACTAGCTTGATCAACAGTAACACCAGCACCCATTGTAGTAGAGATGCTTACTTTCTTCAGGAAAGTACCTTTCGCTGAAGAAGGCTTAGCTTTCTTAAGAGCAACTAGAAGTGCTTCTAGGTTCTCTTGAAGCTGGTTAGCTTCG
The DNA here is from genome assembly GCF_041467175.1 of Vibrio sp. 10N.247.310.24. Taxonomy (NCBI): domain Bacteria; kingdom Pseudomonadati; phylum Pseudomonadota; class Gammaproteobacteria; order Vibrionales; family Vibrionaceae; genus Vibrio; species Vibrio sp. 10N.247.310.24. The sequence goes on along the minus strand of NZ_JBFSUD010000002.1, from coordinate 2,439 downwards.
AAAGATGCTTTGCCGATAGTAGTGTGGATGATACCGTTCTTGTCGTTACGGTAACGAACCTGACCAGCTTTAGCGTTCTTAACCGCTTCAGCAACGTTAGGAGTTACAGTACCAACTTTAGGGTTTGGCATAAGGCCGCGTGGACCTAGGATTGTACCTAGTTGACCAACAACACGCATTGCATCAGGAGAAGCAACAACAACGTCGAAGTTCATTTCGCCTTTTTTCACTTGCTCAGCAAGATCTTCCATACCAACGATATCTGCGCCAGCTGCTTTAGCTGCTTCTGCGTTTGCACCTTGAGTGAACACAGCAACGCGGATGTCACGGCCAGTACCGTGAGGTAGCACAGTTGCGCCACGTACGTTTTGGTCAGATTTACGAGCATCGATGCCTAGGTTAACAGCAACATCTACAGACTCAACGAATTTAGCAGTCGCTAGTTCTTTAAGAAGAGCAACAGCTTCGTTGATTTCGTATTCTTTAGTTACTTCAACTTTGTCGCGGATTACGCGCATACGCTTAGTAAGTTTTGCCATGATCTTATCCCTCTACCACTAGGCCCATTGAACGAGCAGTACCAGCAATAGAACGCTTCATTGCTTCGATGTCAGCACCAGTCATATCAGCAGCTTTAGTTTCTGCGATTTCCTGAACTTGAGCGTCAGTTACAGTACCAACTTTCTCAGTGTTTGGACGACCTGAACCAGACTTAACGCCAGCAGCTTTCTTAAGAAGAACAGCAGCAGGTGGAGTCTTAGTTACGAACGTGAAAGAACGGTCGTTGTAAACAGTAATTACTACTGGAGTAGGTAGACCTTTCTCAACAGATTCTGTTTTTGCGTTGAACGCTTTACAGAATTCCATGATGTTCACGCCGTGTTGACCTAGAGCAGGACCAACCGGTGGACTTGGGTTTGCCATACCAGCTGCAACTTGCAGTTTGATATAAGCTTCAACTTTCTTAGCCATGATATTTCCTAATTTTTGGGTACATGCGCTAGCCCTGAGGCAAGCTCCCCTTAATTTCAATTAACTCTTTCTTACTTCGATAGAAGTAAAAAGGCGCGAAATTATAATCATAATTCGCGCCTTTAACAACCCTAAAAAGGTGGTTTTTTATACTCTTTTATTTTGAACAACTTATGAAGTATTTATCCACAGCTTGTTCAAAAGTTAGAGTTTTAGTCCAGCTTTTCAACTTGACCAAATTCAAGCTCAACCGGTGTTGCACGACCAAAGATCGATACAGATACCTTAATGCGGCTTTTCTCGTAATCTACTTCTTCAACTGTACCGTTGAAATCAGCAAACGGACCATCGTTCACACGAACCACTTCACCCGCTTCGAACATTGTCTTAGGACGTGGAGACTCGCTCGCTTTCTCTAGACGGTTCAAGATAGCATCAGCTTCTTTGTCAGTGATTGGTGCAGGACGATCAGAGGTACCACCAATGAAGCCCATAACACGAGGAATGCTGCGTACTAAGTGCCATGATTCATCATTCATGATCATTTGCACTAATACGTAGCCAGGGAAGAACTTACGTTCGCTTTTACGGCGTTGACCTGCACGCATTTCCACTACTTCTTCAGTAGGTACTAAAACGTCACCAAAGAATTCTTCCATGTCGTGCATTTTAATATGTTCGCGTAACGATTGAGATACACGACCTTCATAGCCAGAAAAGGCTTGAACTACATACCAACGTTTTTTTGGAGCTTCACTCATGAATCAGAACCCTCTACACTCCAGTTGCTAGAGAAACTAAACGGACCATAATGCCGTCAATTCCCCAAAGCACTAGAGACATAACAATACATACAGCTAAAACGATCAATGTAGTTTGCATAGTTTCTTGGCGAGTAGGCCAAACAACTTTACGAATCTCCATACGAGATTCTTTTGCAAAATCGATCGCAGCTTTACCTTTAGTTGTTGTTGCTGCAACGCCTAGTGCGGCAGCAATCAGCACAACTACACCTGCAGCGCGAATTACAACAGACAATTCACCATACAGGTAATTACCCACAACAGCAGCAGCCAACAGTACAAAAGCGACTACCCACTTCATTGTATCTGCTGCACCTGAGCTATCAGGAGTTTCAGCGTTTGCTTTCATAAAACCAACCTGTGATAAGTCTTAAATATAGACGACAATAACCCCGCTGTTGCAGGGCACATTCCTTTGCGTTGCAAAACAACACATCTAACAGTCATTTTAGTTAAAAAGACCGTTTAATTCTTTGCTAAGAGTTAAAATTGATGTCAAAACACCCAACTCTTTTTTCAGCGCAGAAAAAGGGCATCAAATGATGCCCTTTTTACTAGTGGTTCGTCAAATCTTATGCAAAGATTTTAGCTACAACACCAGCACCAACTGTACGGCCACCTTCGCGGATTGCGAAACGTAGACCTTCGTCCATTGCGATTGGAG